>NZ_CP026362.1:300000-410000 GCF_004116955.1 Bacillus vallismortis
GTCGTCGGCCCATGCCATTGTGAAATGTGAACATGAAATTTCTCGTGGCCGTCCAGCAGCGTCGGATAGATAGAGTTCATCGCCGGCTCAATCAAGCTGTACGACAATATATTCGGGAAAAAGAAGAGACTGACAACCAAAGCGGCAAGAATGACAGGTGCTACGAGCATGCCCGCCGGCGCTTCGTGGGCCTGTTTTTTTAGCTGCTCAGGCTGGTAATTTCCTCTGAATGTTTTAAACACCAATTTCATGCTGTAGATAAATGTAAAGACGCTTCCGACCCAGGCGAGAACAGGGAATAGAATGCCCCATGTCTGCACGTTGAACAGATCGAAATGTGCCACGCGAAGCATGCTTGTAAAAAACATTTCTTTACTCAAAAATCCGTTAAACGGAGGAAGTCCGGCCATTGAAAATGTGCCGATTAAGGAAATGGTAAACGTAATCGGCATAATCGCCATCAACCCGCCGAGCTTCCGGATATCCCGTGTGCCTGTTTCGTGATCAATAATCCCGACTGCCATAAACAAGCTTCCTTTAAAGGTAGCGTGGTTAATTAAATGGAAAATGGCAGCCATGGCGGCAACTGTATAATATTCTGTATGGCCGTAATGAAGAGCCGCCGCACTGGCACCGAGCATAGAGATGATCATGCCAAGCTGGCTGACGGTTGAAAACGCCAAAATCGATTTTAAATCGGTTTGTTTCACGGCTTGGAAAGAACTCCAAACCATCGTAATAAGCCCGACGAGGGAAACGATCCAAAACCATTGGGCTGAATAGGCGAAAATAGGACTGAACCTCGCAATGATATAAATGCCGGCTTTCACCATCGTAGCGGAATGGAGATAAGCGCTGACAGGTGTCGGAGCTTCCATTGCGTCAGGCAGCCAGATGTAAAAAGGGAATTGCGCGGATTTCGTAAATGCCCCTAATAAAATCAGAATCATCGCCGGGATAAACAAGTCGTGGCCGGCAATTAATTGAACTTGATGGATCATCTCTCTAATACTGAAGGAATCAGTAATGATATAAAGGAGAATAAATCCCCCGAGCATGCACAGCCCGCCGCTGACCGTAATCAAAAGTGATTTGGCGGCGCCGTATCGCGATTTTTCACGCTTATACCAATAGCCGATCAGCAAAAAGGATGAAAGGCTGGTAAGCTCCCAAAACATATAGAGAACCATCACATTGTCTACAAGAACGACCCCAAGCATCGCGCCCATGAACATCAATAAATAGACATAAAAGGGCCCAAGCTGTTCTGTTTCTTTCGATAAATAAAAAATGCTGTAAAGAGTGACTAAAGAGCCGATGCCAGTGATCAATAAGGCGAATAACAATCCGAGACCGTCGATATAAACGGTGAAATTAATGCCAAGTGAAGGAATCCACTCCAATACCGACCGCAATGTTTCTCCCGATTGTGTCATCCTGATCATTGGGAGAAAGTATATAAACAGCAAGACGGGCAAGATCAATACAAACCAGCCCGTATGCACTCTTTTTGCGTATTTTGCCAAGATGGGAATAAATAGAGCAAATAAAAAAGGCGATAAAATAGCAAAATGTAAGAGCTGCAAAGATAAGACCTCCTTTTTCTCATTATCATTGAAAAATGCGTTATGTATCAATATACGGTCAAACGACCTAGTCCAAATTATATCGCACTTTTCTGCAAGCCGCCATGCTTCGAACTGCACAATGGACTTTTATAAGGTCTTGTGACCTTAAAAATAAGTCTAACAAAAATAAACCGATTTGTATATTTAAAATCATTCCTGATCAACCTGAAGGTAAGGAGCTGGTCATGTTGAAGAGAAAGGTTTTGATATGTTCGGGTTTATTCTGCTCAGTATTTGCAGGGGCATTCATGTTGAATCAATATAATGGGCGCAGCGGTGCGGCTGCTAGTGATGAGTGGGAGCTGTATTTACTGGAGCACCACCTGTCAGCCAGAATGAGTGAGACAGAATCAAAGGATCTGCCGTTTGGCCCCCGAGAGTATATTCGGATTGTGAACAGATAAAAAAAGAGTTCCGCATAGAACGGAACTCTTTCTCTGTTTATGATGTGAAAAAACGAAGCAGAACTGTCGCGCAAATGACTGTGCCTGCACCGCCGAGGCGGGTGGAAATTTGGGCGAACGGCATAAGGCCCATTCTTCCTGACGCTGATAAAATCGCAACATCGCCCGTTCCGCCAAGACCGCTGTGGCAGCAGGTCACGATAGCGGATTCAACCGGGTACATGTTCATCAGCTTGCCCACAAAATATCCAGAAGCAATCATTGCGACAACAACTGAAATACATATGATGACAAACGGAATAGAAATCACAGCCGCCACGTCATCTAACGGGATAAAGAGGATCCCCAGACCGACCATCAGCGGCCATGTAAAGCTGGACGAAACAAATTTATAAAGCTGGTATGCGCCATCCTCCATTTTTTTCGGAAGAATATTCGCATACTTGACAGCCGCCGCTGCTATAATCATTAAGATCGCGCCCGGGATGAAGATAAATTTCTCTAATAACCCGCCAAAAATAAAGAATGTACACGCGAGCAGAACGCCGGCTCCCATCAGTTTAAAATCAATTTTTGCCTCGGCTTCTTTTTGATTGAAAATGTCGTTTGCTTTTTTAGATTTGACGAGCCGTCCGTTTCCATTTAGATCTGGACGTTTTTCGCCAAGCTTTTTCATTAAAGCTGCGCAGATGATCGCAAAAACGTTTCCGATAATAGCGGCAGGGACCAGCTGAGACACATATACATCAGCTGATGAACCGAGTATTTGTGAATAAGCGATCGAAAGCGGCAAAATTCCTTCACCTATTCCCCCGGCAATAATCGGTACAACGACAAAGAAAAAGGAATCATAGGCGCTGTAGCCAAAAATAAATCCGACAAGTATGCCGGCTGTAACCGCCGCGATCGTTCCCGCAACCAGTGGAACGAACATTCTTATAAAACCTTGAATTAAAACAGTTCTGTTCATTCCAAGGATACTTCCCACGACAAGACAAGCGATATAAAAATAAAGGAAGTTAGACGTCTTCATTAAATTCGTTACAGCGTCTAAAGATGTTGAATTTAACACATTGTAAAAAACTAAAAATGAAGGGACAAACAAAGATAAAATGGCAGGGCCGCCAATATCTTTCAATATCGGAATGCGCTGGCCGATATCTCCAAGAAATACACCCAGAATCATGATGATGGAAAACCCGCCAAGCATATTTGCAGGCAGCTCATTGTAATAGGCTGCAAGAATAATAATAATAGCTAATACTATGTATAATGGCAGAGGAATCACACCGATTTCCAAGTTCCAGATTTTTTTAAACAGGTTATTCTCCTTTGTGTCTTTTTGACCAGATGAATTTGTCCCCGTTTTTGGAATTGCTCCCATTGTCATACATCCCCATGTATTGTTTCTTTTACAGTCTACAAGAAAGCGTTAACACATTATATTTTTTAAAGTTAAAAAATCAATAAAAAATTAAATTAACAGGGACTTTTGGATTAGAAAAAATAAAGATCCCTGAGAAGCGCCTTCCCAGGGAGAATGGTTTTCGTTTTTCTTTTATATAAATCTCGCCCGGCATTAGCCAAGCGAGAATCGTAAAGGGTGAAGAGATATGTTCTTAAAGTGAACCGCTGCTTTTTTAACGGGCACTCCAGGGTGAACAATGTGGATATCTATAGATATTGCTTAATTCCATTAAGGTTTCCTGTATTGACGTTGTACTGGAAAACGGGTCTTCCGATTGTTCCGTATGCCATTTCTACATGGAGAACCTGTATATCTTCAAGAAATTTCAAGTATTTCCGTATGGATACTTGAGAGATTTCGGTATGTTTTGCCAAGTCTTCGGTCGTAAAAGATTCATTTTCAAATGATTGGATACTGGACCAAATCAGCTTCAGCGTGCTTTTTGTCAGTCCTTTAGGAAGCTGAACTTTTTCTGTTGCTTCTTTCTTTTGAAATAACTCGGCGTCCAGTTCTTTTTGGCTCATGTTGCGATGGGTTGAATAAACCTTTTGTTTGCGTCTGTAATCAGACAGGGCAGTTTGGAAACGTTCAAATTCAAACGGTTTGATTAAATAATCGACAGCGCCGTAGCGAAGTGTTTTCTTGATCACGTCAAGCTCGCTGGCCGCCGAGATCACAATCACGTCTACCGCTTCATTTTGGGCTCTCAGTTCTGTTAGCAGTTCAAGCCCGTTTTTACCGGGCATATAAATATCGAGCAAAATGAGGTCGATATGATGCTCTCCTAAAATATGCAGAGCGCTTTGAAAGGAAGAGGCGATGCCCTTCAGCTGAAAGCCTTCTATTTGGCTTAAGTAGCGTTTATTTAATTCACCCACCATAGGGTCATCTTCAACTATTAATACATTAATCATGATTTTCCTCCTTCGGTTCGTACGGGACGCGAAGACTGAATGTCGTTCCTTCATTCTTTTCGCTTGTGAGGATCATTTGGCCTTTTAAATTTTCAATGCTTTGCTGTGTAAAATAAAGGCCGAATCCCCGGTTCTTGCCCTTTGTTGAGTAGCCTTGTTCAAACACTTTGGCTTGGTCTTCTTCAGACATGCCTGCTCCTGTATCGGTAATTTCAATGTCCAGTATGCTGTTATGAAAACGCATGGACACGGTAATTTGTTTTTTCGGCATATCGGCAACGGCGTCCAGTCCATTGTTGATCAGGTTTCCGATGATTGTAATGAGTTCATGAATAACTGAAGGGTCTGCCGCGTTCGGGATGACACCGTTGCATTCAATATCAAGATTTGCACCCTGCTCCCGTATGAAGCTCTGTTTTCCGAGCAGAAAACCGGCCAGCACGGAGCTTTTGATATCATTTATAATTTCGCTTGTTTCTGACTTTTGCTGAATGGCAATATCTTTTATATAATCTTCAAGATCGTCATACTCTTTCAGCTGGACGAGACCTAGTATGACATGCAGTTTGTTCATAAATTCATGAGACTGCGCTCTCAGTGCGTTTGCATACATTTTAACACCGGATAGCTGTTCAGCTAAATGTTTTACCTCGGTTTTGTCCCGGAATGTCGCAATTGCTCCGACGGTTTGTCCTTTCAGCTGGATGGGAACTTCGTTAAACACAAGCTCTAATCCGTTAATGCGGACGTCTCTGTCTTGAAGAGGTTTTTTTGTCTCGATGACCTTTTTCAGGCGGCTTTTTGGCAGAATGTCATTGACATCCTGATCGACAGGATTTGTGTTGATGCCCATTTTCACGAATAGTCGCTTCGCTTCCGCGTTGGCCAGTTTAATATTGCCGTGTTCATCGACAGCAAGTATTCCTTCCTTCGTCGATTCCAGCATCGCGCTTCGTTCTTCGAGCAGCGTCGCAATTTCATAAGGTTCAAGACCGTACATGATATTTTTCACCGTGCGGGCAACGATAACAGCTCCGATCACACCGACGAATATGCTGACGCAGATAATAAAGTAGAGCGGCCGTAAGCTGTTGCTGATCACTTCATCAATTTCATTTACGGTGATGCCCACCGCGACTGCACCAACTTGTTTCCCATTCTCGGCGTAGACAGGAACGAATGCCCGCTGTGATTTCCCGAGCGTGCCAGAGGCAGTGCTGATGTGAATATGACCTTTTAATGCTTCGGATTCATCACCGCCCTTGAATTTTTTTCCGATTTTGCTCGGGTCGGGATGGGTTTTGCGAATGCCGTTCATGTTCATGACGACAACAAATTCCGTGTTCGTGATTTTCTGAACACGTTTTGTGTAGCTTTGCAGTTCCTTCTGGTTTTCTCCGCTCTCCAAAGATTCTGCTGTAATCGGCGCTTCGGCCACCATTTCAGCAGTCTGCAGCGCTATGGTTTTCTCCTCATCTCTAATCCGTTGGGTGGTTTGGGCACCGACTGTAAAAAATGTAATGAGCAGTGCGATTAACACAACGATACAAACAAATATAGTAAGTCTGGTTTGCAGTTTTAATGTTTTTTTCATAAAAAACTTCCTAACGTTTTATGATTCCTGCGTACTACTTTACTCTCAAAATGCTGCTTTGTGAAGATTTGGGATCGTATTTCGCAAAAAGGAGAAAAAAATGGAATAATTTATCTTGTCAATGTGTTTTAAGTCCTCCATAATAAATGAGGTAGATTATAGAAAGGGACTTTTTTATATGAAAAATACTTATTTGACAGGATACTTTCCGCTGATTGCGATCCTGCTTTTTAGTTCGTCTCTATCGATTTCCACTTCACTTTACGCGTTGAAGCTGCTGTCTTCATTTGGAATGTATGATGGAATGCTCGATTATTTTTCAGAGAAAGGGATCAGGCTTGCGTTATTTGCTGCCTTTGCACTTTTATATTTTATGGTTCTGTCCGCTCTGAAATTAATTGCGAATACCGTGACTGAGCTGTCATTGCTGTTTTTTGCCAATGATCCGGAAGGGAACAACCTGAAAAAAATCAGAATGGGTTCCATGGTGTATTTAGGCGGCGGGATTTTATCCTTTGTGCTCTTGCAAAATGTCATCTGGATTGTGATTTGGTTTGCGGTCGTTACGCTCGCTTACTTTGTGTTTATCGTATACCGGATTTATCCAACGCTTTCTCTCATGTCATTGGTCGGATTCATTCTATTGGAACTGTTGTTTTGGTTTACCTTTGTTATCGGTATTCTGTTCGTATTTATCAAGCTTTATAATAGCATAATGGCTAGCTTACCTGTGTAAGCTAGCCATTTTTTCGTTTATGGTAAAAATCGTTTTCTAATAGAAGGGGAGGGGAGCATGCATTCATTTTTTTTGCCAAACCACTTATAGCGGTTTTTGGCAATAATAGAATAGATCGTATCTCTGACAGGCTTCGGCACTGCAAAAAACAAGACGAAGAGCCGCCATGGGCCCCGCAGATGCTTGAAAACCTTAATGGCTGCAGTTGACTTTGTGTACACTTGGCCGTCTTCAATAAAGACAAAGCTGTCAAACTGATCAGTCGGGAGCCCGCTTTTTTTCAGCAGGCTCTGTCCTGTTTCCGACTGCAGGGATGTAAAAGAAATCAATCCGTCTGGATCACGTTTAATGATAAATTGCACGGCGCCATTGCATAGATTACACACGCCGTCAAACAGCAAAACGCGATTTGGAATTTGTTCTGATGTCACGCCTGATCCCCTCCGATCTTTTAATAAGCCGCTTGCAGCGTTCCTTTAAAGATGGAAAGCTGAGGGCTGATGCTGTGAAGATATTCAACGCTGCTCGGTGTGTCTTTTCCGACCCAAACGCCCATTGTATACGTATCTGTCAGGCCGACAAACCACATATCGTGATAATCATTTGATGTTCCTGTTTTACCGCCGATGTAAGGCGCTTTAAAATATGCTTTTTTCCCTGTCCCGCTTTTCACAACGGAAGACATTAAGCTTTTCAGCTGCATGTTTGTGCGGACACTGAATATTTGAGTCGGTTTATCATTCCATTTATAAAGCGTTTTTCCTTTAAGGTCTGTCACCTTTGTAATCGCATGGCTCGGCGTATAGCTTCCGCTGTTGCCGAATGTCGTATATGCCTTTGTCATCTCAAGAGGCGTCATGCCGTTTGTAAATCCGCCAAGCGCCGCTGGGAGAAGGTAGTCGCTGTCGACAAGTTTGGCAAAATGATAAGGCTCAATATAACTGAATGCTTTTTGGATGCCGACACGATCCAGCATTCTGATGGCCGGTGTATTATACGAATTCTTAAACGCAGTATCGATCGTCACTGTGCCGTACGTGCGGTTATTGTAGTTTTGCGGACAATAATCTTTGCTGCAAAACTTGCTGGCATCAATGGTGCTGCTTGCTGTCGCGCCGGTCTGTTCAATATAAGGGCCGTAATCAAGCAGCGGCTTAATGGATGAACCCGGCTGCCTGTATGCCTGGTAGGCGCGGTTAAAATCATATTTTTGATAGTTTTTCCCGCCGGATAAAGCGATGATTTGATGCGTCTGGTGATTAATTACAGCCGCTCCGCCCTGAACGTTTGCATACGCAAGTTTGGAATTCATCTGTGCCACCACTTGATTTTGCATGTATGGATCAAGTGCGGTATAAATTTTCACGCCATCTTTCATCAGAGTGCTGACTCTTGCGGAGAGCTCGTTTTCTATCTTTTCTTTTTGTTTTCCTGACGCTTTTTGAAGCCGTTTATCAAAGCCTTCTGATTCAGACACCAGCTGCGTAAATTCATCACTGACGTAGGAAACATAGTCCGGATATTTGTCTTCTCTCTTTTCAACATCCAGTTTGATTTTTTGTTTGACGGCTTTTTTCAGCTCTGTATCCGTAATGACCCCGGCCTCTTTTAATCCTTTAAGCAAACGCTCTTGACGGTTTTTCGTGTAGTCAAAATGCTTGAGAGGATCATATAATGTAGGGTTATTAGGTATAGAGCAGATAAAAGCCATTTCACCCACTGTGAGGGATTTCAGCGGTTTGCTGAAATAGAATTCAGCCGCAGAACCGACGCCGTAAACCCCGTTGTTGAAATAAATGGTATTTAAATAAGCTTCGAGTATTTCATCTTTCGTATACTTTTTCTCCAGCTGGTAGGAATACGCGAGCTCAGTCAGCTTACGGCTGAAGGAGCGTTCGTGGCTCAAATACAAGTTTCTTGAAAGCTGCTGTGTGATGGTGCTGGCACCTTGGTCAATTTTCTTATCTTTTACGTTAGAAGCAGTAGCCCGGACCATTCCCATAAAGTCAAACCCTTTATGCTCATAAAAATGCCGGTCCTCAGATGTTAAGAAAATCTGTTTGACTTCCTCGGGAATCTTGTCAAATGGAACGAGCACGCGGTTTTCATGATCGCTGACGATTTCCGAGACAAGTGAGCCGTCCCTGTCATACATGTAGCTGTTCTGAACAAGGCTGATATCTTGCAGATTAATATTTTTATCAAGCACTTGATCCAGAGACTTCATTTGTTTTACTTCTTTTCCGGAAGCGATAACTGTAAATGCAAACAATGGGATTATGCAAAGGAGCAAAATCCATCCGATTATTTTTCGTAACATGGTCACTCTCTTTTCTCCTAAATTCTAGCCATATCGTACCACTCTTTTGAGTTTACGAGAAGGTTAAATTTAGAAGATTCATCAGTTTTTTCTGAGAATCAGCTTGCTTTGGCATAAGAATCTTTCCGGAATTTCTGCATGATCCAAAGCATGCAAGCGCCGGCGAAAAAGAGAAACGCTGTGACATAAAAGGCGGCCGAAATTGTGAAATGGCTCGAGATGATCCCGCCGATAAGAGGCCCGAGCACGTTTCCTAAAAAGCGAAAGCTGACATTGTAGCCGAGAATTTCTCCTTGAATGCTGCCTGGGGCTTGAACGCGGATCGCTGCGGTAATGCACGGCAGCAAACCGCCCATCGCCATTCCAAATAAAAATCTGAACACAAGGAGCACGCTGAGTGAGGACGCGAGCGCCTGCGGGATAAAAAAGATAGAGGCGGCGAGTAAAAGCCCGATTAAAATGCGGCGGTGGCCGTAGCGGTCGCCCAGATCTCCCCATTTTCTAGCCAGCAGCAAACTTCCGAGTCCCGTTGCTGAAAATGCCATGCCGGAGAAAAAGGCCAGATTGACAGGTCCGTGCAGCTCATTTACATATAGAGCGAGCAGCGGCTGGATACTGAAGTTGCCTGTTTGAACCAGCATGGTTAAGAGCATCATAACCCAAAGCGCCGGCTGGTGAAAAATAAAGGAGAGCACTTCTTTCCTCGTGTAAGGCGTACGTTTGGCTGTCTTCTCTGCAAGAGGCTGTTCTTTAACACCGAATAACACGAGAAGAACAGATGAGAAAATCACAAAGGATGTGATAAAAAAGGTATACGTAAAACCGAAACGATCAGCAAGCATGCCACCCAATAGCGGGCCGAACAAGCTTCCGGACACTTGCCCCATTTGCAGCGTGCCAAGTGTTTTGCCGGCTGAGCCCTTTGGCGTCTGTGCTGAAATCATCGCTAGAGAGGTCGGGATAAATCCGGTTACAAGCCCCATTGCCATACGCAGAAAAAACAATTGGTACACCGATGTAACAAAGCCCATGAATAAAATGCTGAGGGCAATGCCTGTTCCGGTTGCCATAAGAATGACCTTGTATCCGCGTTTGTCTCCGAACCGCCCCCAAAACGGGGACACGAAAAACGCCATGAGAAAGGTAATGCCGAACACATAGCCGCTCCACCTTTGCACAAAGCCGTTTGAAAAAGTGCTGAGTGTCTCAATGTATAAGGAGAGAAAAGGAACAATCATCGTTGTGCTGGCTGAGACAAAAAAGTTCGCCAGCCACACAATAACGAAGTTCTTCTTACGGATAGAAATAACATCACCTTCTTATTATTTCGGGTTCCTTACAATTATAAAGAAACGATTCACGATTTAAAAGAAACAAAGCGGCTGGGGAATTTCATTATTTTTAGAAAATGAAGAAAGGTCGAGAAGGTGAATTGATATACTATAAAGATAGCATTTTTTGATCGGAGGAAAGGCAGGTGTAAAAAAGGTGGCGACAAACAGCTTACTCATTATTGATTTCGAATTTACGATGCCCGAAGGAAAGTACAGCCCGCAAAACTTCTTCCCGGAAATCATTGAAGCGGGAATTGTAAAGTCGGTTGATGATGAAGTAGTTGAGACGTTTTCTAGCTATGTCAGGCCGAAAAAATTTCCTAAACTGACGAAACGCTGCAAATCATTTTTAAAGATCACGCAAAAGCAGGTAGACGAGGGGATGCGGTTCGAGGATTTCATCCGTAAACTAAACGAGCTGGACCCTGAGAAAAACAGCACGATTGTTACGTGGGGAAACATGGATATGAAGGTGCTAAAGCAAAACTGTATGTTTAACCATATTCCATTCCCTTTTAAGGGGGAAATGAGAGATTTATCGCTTGAATACAAAAACTTTTTTGGAGACCGGACACTGACGGGTTTGTGGAAAGCTGCCGAGGAATATGGAGATGCCGGAACGGGAACCCATCATAAAGCGCTTGATGACGCTCTCACAGCACATAAGCTTTTTAAGCTTGTTGAGCAGGATAAACAGTATCTAGAAAAGCCAAAACCGCCGACAATCGGCGAAAGAATCGACTTATCCGAACTGTTCAAGCGCGCAACGTAAAAAACCCAATCTTTTGTCAGACTGGGTTAAGGGCGGTTGAAATATTCTTTTTCCAAAATGTCCAGATTATTCAAGGAGCGCTTTGCCCACTCCGAACCATCCTCATTTAATTTGGCTCTCAGCTGTGCTGCCGCCTCTCGCAGAGACTCGGCATATTCCGGCACTTCACCGTCATAAGGCTTCACCATGTGATGGGGGATGTTGGTCTGTTCACCGTATGCGAGCGCTTTTCTCTCATGAAAGAACGGCACATCCGCCTGTTTTGGATGATGAAGGTCTCCTTGAGCGGGATGGGTGAGAACCGCTTTGATTTTTACTAAGTAATGCTGCGGCCTGCAAGCGGTGATTTCTCCTATGTATACACCTGTTTTGTAAAATCCTTTAACGATAGAGCCTGTCTCAAACGTACTCATTTGTCATCACCTCGCATTTATTCTATTAAAGTTCCACTCAATTTGCTAGTGGGGAAGGTCGGCGGGCAGTGTAATTGTAACGGTGGTGCCCCTTTGGAAACTGCTGTTAAACGAAATGGTCCCGTGATGATGTTCAATAATTGAAAAGGTGACGGAGAGCCCGAGTCCCGTTCCGTTTGATTTTAATGAATAATAAGGTTCGCCGAGCTTTTGCATTTGATGGTCTGTCATGCCGATCCCGTTATCCGATATGTTGACCATAATCGTATGGCCGCTTCTTTTGGCTGATATGCGGATCATCCCCTCCCCATGGTGAACCGCTTCAATACTGTTTTTCATCAGGTTGATGACTGCCTGCTTCAGCTTCGTTGCGTCTCCATATATAAAAAGGCCCGGCTCTGCTTCAGCCTCGACAGTTACAGACTTGAAATTGGCATACGATACCATAAGGGAGCTAGTCTCTTTGATAAGAGCAGATAAATCAAAAATCTCTTTTTCATATAATTGCTGTTTGGCCATATCGAGATAGTTTGTTATAATGCCTTGCGCCCGGTCAAGCTCTGACAGTACAAGCTTTTTGTAATCGGCACTTGATTTGTTCTGAAGGGTTTCGTCATTAAAAAGCAGCTGGACAAAACCGCGGACAACTGTCAGCGGATTTCTGACTTCATGAGCGACGCTCGCTGCCAGTTCACTCACAATCGTCATTTTTTCTGAATGGATCAGCTGTGAACGCAGGGCGATATTCTCGGCGATGCTATCGATAATATAGATGCTTAAAAGAAGAACAATGGAACGGAACAGCCCTGAAACAGCCGCTTCATAAAGGAAAATTCCTGAATTTTGAAAATTTAAAATATTAAAGGCGGAAAAAACCAAGCTGGAGGCGAAAAACAAGAAGATCTCCAAGCCGCCGATCAATAAAGTCAGCAACAGTTTTCTTCTTTTGGACATGAATGGCCATTTTTTTTGAAATAAAATTGGAATGATAATGAGAAAAGGCTGCAAAGTGAAAACAAACATTGCGGAAGGTTCGTAAAACAGCAGTTCAAAACATAAGACAGATGCGGCGACTGTAAGCCCTGAAGCAGTACTAATGTAAAATAAACAAATGATAACGGGAATCATCTGAAGGCCGTATTGTATGTAGTCCATTTCATGAATAGGAAAGATAATGCATAAAACAGAGGCGCCGCAGGCGAATAATGTGACCAATAAACTGTTTATTTTGGGAACGAGGATCGCCGGCTTTCCGAGCCAAAACAATTGGTAAAGAAGAATAGGAAACAAAATAAAACAGATATGCAGGAGATAGTCTTTTAGAACTTCCATTCGTGTGAAATCCTTTCATATAAAATATGAATCTATTATAACACTAAACATTAGAAGGGAAATATAAAATTCCTTTATTAAGAACGCCTTTACAAATGAAGACGTAAAGGCGTTTAACAGTTATATTTACGCTAATGCGGCTTTGATGCGGCCCAGGCCGTCCTGCAAGGTTGCGAGAGTGCATCCCGCGTTCAGACGCATAAATCCTTCTCCGCCAGGCCCGTATTTCGTCCCTGGCTCCAAAATGATTTTCCCCTTTTTCAGCATTCTTTGCTGAAGCTCCGCGTCGGATAAGCCGTAAGCTTTGAAATCGAGCCATATCAGGTAAGATGCGTCCGGCCTCATCATTTTTACTTTTGGGAGCTCGGTGCTGAAAAAGGCTTCAGCTTCGCGCATGTTTTTCTCAAGGTATGAGATCAATTCATCGAGCCATGGCCCGCCTTTTGAATAAGCGGCTTCGATCGCAGTGACGGCAAACGCGTTAAGCCCGCCTAAACCGTTGCGCTGTAGGCTTGCGGAAAACTTGGCGCGCTTCAGCCGATCCGGAATAATGATGGCTGATGCCTGCAATCCGGCGATATTAAATGTTTTGCTTGGCGCAGCACATGTCACGGAAATCTCAGCGAAATCGTCAGAGAGAGAAGCGAACGGCGTGTGTTTGTTTCCGTACAGCATTAAATCGGAATGGATTTCATCTGATACAATTGTGACGCCATGTTCTAAACACAATTCTCCGAGCTTCTGTAAATCTTCCCGTCTCCATGAACGTCCTGAAGGGTTATGAGGGTTGCATAAAATAAACAATTTGACGCTTGGATCACTGAGCTTCGTCTCCAAATCTTCAAAATCCATTTCATAAACGCCATCTATTTCCAACAGCGGATTATGTAAAATATGCCGGCCGTTTTTCTCAATCATATGGTAAAAGGGCGTATAAACAGGAGGCTGGACAACCACTTGATCTTCAGGTTCCGTGAAAGCTTGTACCGCCATGCTCAAAGCGGTGACAACCCCCGGGCTGAATGTGATGCTTTCCGGGTTCACCTTCCAGCCGTGCCTTTTGCGCATCCATCCGCACACAGCATCCTTCGTTTTTTGGTCTGGCGCCGTATAACCGAAAATCCCATGGCTGAGTCGCTCTTTTAATGCTTCAGCTATCGCTTCCGGCGCGCGGAAATCCATATCCGCCACCCACATCGGCAGTGCGTCTTCCACGCCGAATAATTCGCCTGCTTTGTCCCATTTGACCGATTGGGTGCCAAGGCGTTCTTCTCGTATATCAAAGTTCATTCTGTTACCCCCTTAGGAATGTTTATTCTTCTTAGCGTAACTATGATAAAATAATAGTGCAAATTTTATGATAAGCGGTGATCAATATGGAAGAAAGTCAAGCGGTCAGGGAAATGATCAAGATCATTGCCAAATGGGACCCGTTTCAATATGGAGAAGAATTTTACGAAACAGAGGCTGTTGATGTCGTGCAGGCGGTCTATGATGAAGACGATCCCGACGTTCTGGCGAAAAGCATTCAGGATATATTTGAAGCTTCTTTTGAACAAAAGCTGCCGATCGACAGCTGTCGGGAAGTGGCTGGCCAGCTTTTATACATAAAAGACAGCAGCTCTTGCACGCCTTAAAAAACCGGTATCGTCCGGTTTTTTTGTTATGTGATAAATTTTGCGATGTGCTCGGAAACGAATTCTGGCCGTTCCTCTGGCACCAGATGTCCGGTCTGGCCAAGTGAGTATAGGACGGAATCAGGCAAATCCCGGTGCAGCCGTTTACCGATCTCCACAGGGACAATCTGGTCTTCCTCGCCCCAAATCAATAGAGCGGGCTTGTTCATTTTCTTTAATTGCTCGGGTTCTAAATCGCCTTCTCTATGGCGGATAAACTTTGTCATGGCCCTGAAAATCTCCTCATCTTGAAACGGCTTGCCATAGCCGTCAATCATCTCCTCATCAATCAGCGACTTGTCATGCACAACATTCAATAAATTTTTCACCACGCCTTCTTTCGAAAGCCAGCGCTTAATATAAAGATGAAAATACGGAAGGTGGGTCCCAAAAATGATCGTCGGGTGTGAACGTTTCAAATACCCTGAACTGCAAAGCAGCACAATCTTCGAAAAAAGCTCAGGCTTTTGCAGTGCAGCAGCCAGCGATATTTGCCCGCCCATAGAATGTCCGACAAGCGCGGCCTCTTTCACTTGCAAGTGTTCCAAAATCCCAATGACAAGCTTAGCAAGGTTGTGATACGTATAGACAAATGTTCTTGATTTTTCAGATTGGCCGAAAGGAGGCAAATCAAGTGCGATGATGTCGTACTTGTCCCGAAGAAGAGGAATGACTTTTCGGAAGCTAAAAGCAGACGATAAAAAACCGTGCACGCAGACAAGAGTGTGCCTGCCTGGATTTTGATAATGTTCATAATACACATTTACCCCATCTACTGTAAGCCGCCTTATTGGTGAAACCGCCTCCATTTTGTGTCACTCCCTTTCATGTGATGTCTGTATTGTGTCCAGAAAATGTCAATTCTAGCGGAAGTTTCTCTTTGTTTTTTTCTTAGCATTCGTCAAAAAACGTGATATAATGTCATGAAGATTTCTTGACATTGCAAAGGTGTGAATTGAATGAAATTGACAGAAAAAGAAACAGAAATATTAGAAATTTTAGACGAAAACAGCCGCGCCGATTTAGAAACAATCGCGAAGATGGCGGGCATTCCTGTAAATGAAGTAAAAGCAATTATAGACAAACTGGAAAAAGAAAAGGTTATCATCGATTATTCCGCTATGATTGACTGGCGAAAAGTCGACGGACACGAAGGGATCACAGCCATGATTGACGTCAAAGTAACGCCGAAGCGGGGAGTCGGTTTTGATGAAGTGGCGGAACGCATTTATCGATTCCAAGAGGTTGAATCAGTTTACTTGATGTCAGGCGTGTACGATTTGTCGGTCGTGATTCGCGGCAATTCAATGTCTGACATAGCGCGTTTTGTTTCAGATAAACTGTCCACCCTTGATTCAGTTGTATCGACGACGACCCATTTCATCCTGAAAAAATACAAGCATGACGGCAAAGTGTTTGAAACAGGAGACGACGACAAAAGAATCGTGGTGTCACCGTAAATGACTTCGTATTTATCTGACTATGTACAACAAATAAAACCGTCCGGCATCCGCAAATTCTTTGATTTGGCGGCAACGATGGAAGGCGTGATTTCTTTAGGCGTCGGCGAACCTGATTTTGTTACTGCATGGAATGTACGCGAAGCAAGCATTCTCTCCCTTGAACAAGGATATACATCATACACTGCAAATGCCGGTTTATACTCATTGCGTGAGGAAATCAGCCGTTACTTGAGCAGCAGGTTTGGCCTTCGCTATTCGCCAGACAATGAGCTGATTGTGACCGTAGGGGCGAGTCAGGCCTTGGATATTGCGATCCGCGCTATTGTGAATCCAGGTGAGGAAGTCATCATTCCTGAACCGTGTTTTGTGGCGTACGATGCGCTCGTTTCTTTGGCAGGCGGCATTCCGGTTCATGTCCATACAACGGCAGACAAAGGGTTTAAAGCGACGGCTGCCGATTTTGAAGCGGCTGTCACTGAAAAAACAAAAGCGATTCTCATCTGCTCGCCATCGAATCCGACAGGTTCGGTTTATTCGAAGGAAGAGCTGAATGAAATTGCGGAGTTTGCCAAAAAACACGACATCATTGTTTTAGCAGATGAGATCTACGCAGAGCTGACATATGATGAGGAATTTACAAGCATAGCGGCATTGCCGGAAATGAAGGAACGGACGGTTGTCATCTCGGGCTTTTCAAAAGCGTTTGCGATGACGGGCTGGAGACTCGGTTTTGCCGCAGCGCCGCCTGTGCTCCGGGATGCAATGCTGAAAATTCACCAGTATGCCATGATGTGCGCGCCGGCCATGGCACAGTTTGCCGCCTTGGAGGGCTTGAAGAACGGAATGGAAGATGTAGAAAAAATGAAAAAAAGCTATCGGAGAAGACGGAATTTATTTGTGGAAACGCTCAATGAAATCGGCCTCAACTGTCATCATCCGGGCGGCGCTTTCTATGCTTTTCCATCCATCAAAAGCACGGGAATGAGCTCAGAGCAGTTTGCAGAAGAGCTTCTGACACAGGAAAAAGTGGCTGTTGTCCCGGGAAGTGTGTTTGGCCCGAGCGGTGAAGGCTATATCCGCTGTTCATACGCAACCTCGATCGAGCAGCTACAAGAAGCATTAGTCAGAATGAAACGCTTCCTGAACAAAACGACATAAAAAAAGATACGAACCTTTTGTTCGCATCCAATAAAAGGGGGGAATACTAGAAAGCCTTTGGTATTTTCAGTTTACCCCTTTTCGCTATGCTTAAACCTGATTTTTATAAAAAAAGTTTTCTTTGCGGAAATAAAACATCTGTGATATAATTTTAAATTGCGTATAAACAGATATTTAATTTAACTTAGGAGTTGTTATGAATGGCAGCAAAATTTGAAGTGGGCAGTGTTTACACTGGTAAAGTTACAGGATTACAAGCGTATGGTGCGTTTGTTGCATTAGATGAAGAAACTCAAGGTTTAGTACACATTTCTGAAGTGACTCACGGTTTCGTAAAAGATATCAACGAGCACCTTTCAGTTGGCGACGAAGTACAAGTAAAAGTACTTGCTGTTGACGAAGAAAAAGGAAAAATCAGCCTTTCAATTCGTGCGACACAAGCTGCGCCTGAGAAAAAAGAGAGCAAACCAAGAAAACCTAAAGCTGCGCAAGTAAGCGAAGAAGCTTCTACACCACAAGGTTTCAACACATTAAAAGATAAGCTTGAAGAATGGATCGAAATGTCCAACCGCAAAGACCTTATCAAAAAATAAGCATGAAAAAAAGGCACCGGACGGGAATGTCCGGTGCTTTTCATGTCATGCAAAATCCCAAAACACTTTGTTTTGGGATTTTGTCTTTTGTAAGTGCAGATACGCAGATCTGACAGCAAAAGCGAGGGTTTGTCACCCCGCTGAAGCGCCGGACAGAAAGGCCCGGTGCTTTTTTATTTATCGCATCTCAGGATTTGCTGCCTCTTCACGAGATGTTTGCTCGTTTGGCTTAAACAGCAGACCTAGGTTGATTAAGCCGGCGATTCCGACAAGTCCGTAAATGATACGAGAAAGGGCCGACCCTTGGCCGCCGAAGATGGCCGCTACTAAGTCAAATTGGAAAAATCCGATCAGTCCCCAGTTAATGGCGCCAATGATAGTTAAAACTAGACAAATTCTCTGGATCGTACTCATGTTTTGCAACCTCCTCCATGAATTATTAAAACAGTTATAGATTGTGACATATTGGAGAATCTATACATGCATTCTCCATATTGAGGGAAACTGTTTTGCCCTCGCCTATATCAGTTTCTTTCCCAGCGTCTTGCCATACCAAACCATACGATATGCCGCCCGGTGAGAGCTGATTGCTTTACAGGTCATGAGGACATTCTGCATAATAAAAATCTAAGGAGGAGATGTCATGCAAAACTTTACATACTGGAATCCGACCAAATTAATTTTCGGGCGCGGGGAAGTGGAAAAACTTCCGGAGGAACTCAAACCTTACGGGAAAAACGTATTGCTGGTTTACGGAGGCGGAAGCATCAAACGCAGCGGCCTGTATGATCAAGTGATGGAACAGCTGAATAAAGCCGGAGTGACCGTGCATGAATTAGCAGGTGTAGAACCGAATCCGCGTGTGTCGACTGTTAATAAGGGTGTTGACCTCTGTAAAGAACACAACATCGATTTCTTGCTGGCTGTCGGCGGAGGAAGTGTCATCGACTGTACAAAAGCGATTGCCGCAGGAGCGAAGTATGATGGTGATGCGTGGGATATCGTCACGAAAAAACATCAGCCAAAGGATGCTTTGCCATTCGGAACCGTATTGACTCTCGCAGCGACTGGTTCTGAAATGAACTCAGGCTCGGTTATTACAAACTGGGAAACAAAAGAAAAATACGGCTGGGGCAGCCCGCTCGTATTCCCTAAATTCTCGATTCTCGATCCGGTGAATACGTTCACCGTTCCTAAAGATCACACGATCTACGGTATGGTTGACATGATGAGCCACGTATTCGAACAATATTTCCATCATGTATCAAACACGCCGTATCAGGATCGTATGTGTGAATCGCTTCTGCGCACCGTCATTGAAACAGCGCCTAAACTGATCAACGATCTCGAAAATTACGAATTGCGTGAGACGATTCTGTACACAGGGACAATTGCATTAAACGGCATGCTTTCTATGGGGGCACGAGGCGATTGGGCAACTCATAATATTGAACATGCAGTTTCAGCCGTTTATGATATTCCGCATGCAGGCGGACTGGCGATTCTGTTCCCGAACTGGATGAGACATACATTGTCAGAAAACCCTGCCCGCATGAAACAGCTTGCAGTGCGCGTGTTTGGTGTTGAAGAAGCTGGTAAATCAGATGAGGAAATCGCGCTTGAAGGTATCGATAAGCTGTCTGCGTTCTGGACTAGCCTAGGCGCTCCAAACCGTCTTGCTGATTATGATATCAATGATGAGCAGATTGACACAATTGCTGATAAGGCGATGGCTAACGGAACTTTCGGCCAGTTTAAATCACTCAACAAAGAAGATGTTCTGGCCATTTTAAAGGCATCTCTATAAAACAAGGGGGGAAGCAGCTGTTTGGCTGCTTCTCTTTTTCTTTATGTAAATTTATGCTACAATGTAAAATCTGTTTTTTTAATCAGCGTCTTTTGGAGGTTTTACCATGGAAAATTTCACTTATTACAATCCGACAAAACTGATCTTCGGTAAAGGTCAGATTGAACAATTAAAAAAAGAATTAAAACAATACGGCAAGAATGTGCTGCTTGTCTACGGAGGCGGAAGCATTAAACGCAACGGCCTGTACGATCAAGTCGCAGGTATTCTAAAAGAAGAATGTGCTGTTGTTCATGAGCTGTCAGGTGTAGAGCCGAACCCGCGTCTTGCGACTGTGGAAAAAGGCATTGCTCTATGCAGAGAACATGACATTGATTTTCTGCTCGCTGTCGGCGGAGGAAGCGTTATTGACTGCACAAAAGCGATTGCTGCAGGTGTCAAATATGACGGCGACGCTTGGGATATTTTCAGCAAAAAAGTCACAGCAAAGGATGCGCTGCCGTTCGGCACTGTTTTAACTCTTGCTGCGACAGGCTCTGAAATGAATCCGGATTCCGTGATTACAAACTGGGAAACAAACGAGAAATATGTATGGGGCAGCAATGTGACTCATCCGCGTTTCTCTATTTTAGACCCGGAAAATACATTCACTGTCCCGGAAAATCAAACTGTGTACGGTATGGTTGATATGATGAGCCACGTATTTGAGCAATACTTTCATAATGTCGAAAACACACCGCTTCAAGACAGAATGTGTTTTGCGGTTCTGCAGACAGTCATCGAAACAGCCCCTAAGCTTCTAGAAGATCTGGAAAACTATGAGCTTCGCGAAACGATTTTGTATGCAGGCACAATCGCTCTAAACGGCACGCTTCAAATGGGCTACTTCGGCGACTGGGCTTCTCATACAATGGAACACGCTGTTTCAGCTGTGTATGATATTCCGCATGCGGGCGGACTTGCGATTCTGTTCCCAAACTGGATGAGATACACGCTTGATACAAATGTCGGCCGTTTTAAAAACCTCATGCTCAACATGTTTGACATCGATGCTGAAGGCAAAACAGATAAAGAAATTGCGCTTGAAGGCATCGACAAGCTGTCTGCATTCTGGAGAAGCCTCGGTGCGCCTTCCCGACTTGCCGATTACAATATCGGAGAAGAAAAGCTTGAGCTGATTGCTGATATCGCAGCCAAAGAAATGGAACACGGCGGCTTCGGCAACTTCCAAAAACTGAACAAAGATGACGTGCTCGCCATCCTTCGCGCGTCTCTATAAACCCAGAGGGCGGAATCCAGTCATTCCGCCCTTTCTTCTTGACTTGATTTCACAGATGAGTTCATATAAAGTGAAAGATGAAAACATTATACCGTTATGGAGGGACAAGCAATGACGCATGTACGCTTTGACTACTCAAAAGCGTTGACTTTCTTCAACGAACATGAACTTACATATTTGCGGGACTTTGTAAAAACAGCACACCATAATATTCATGAAAAAACAGGCGCTGGCAGTGATTTTCTAGGCTGGGTGGACCTCCCTGAGCATTATGATAAAGAAGAATTTGCGCGCATCAAAAAAAGCGCGGAAAAAATCAAATCTGACTCTGATGTATTGCTTGTTGTCGGCATCGGCGGTTCTTACCTAGGCGCGCGGGCAGCGATTGAAGCGCTTAATCACGCGTTTTATAATACATTGCCAAAAGCAAAGCGCGGGAATCCGCAAGTTATTTTCATCGGAAATAACATCAGTTCTTCCTATATGAGAGATGTCATGGATCTTCTTGAAGATGTGGATTTCTCTATTAATGTGATTTCTAAATCAGGTACGACAACTGAACCTGCAATCGCTTTCCGTATTTTCCGCAAGCTTCTTGAAGAGAAATACGGCAAAGAAGAAGCGAAAGCGCGGATTTACGCGACAACTGATAAAGAGCGTGGCGCATTAAAAACGCTTTCTAACGAAGAAGGCTTCGAGTCGTTTGTCATTCCTGATGATGTCGGCGGCCGTTATTCTGTATTAACAGCTGTTGGCCTTTTGCCGATTGCTGTCAGCGGTGTCAACATTGACGACATGATGAAAGGCGCACTGGATGCGAGCAAAGATTTTGCAACATCCGAACTAGAAGAAAACCCTGCATACCAATATGCGGTTGTTCGCAATGTGCTTTATAATAAAGGCAAAACAATCGAAATGCTCATCAACTACGAACCGGCGCTTCAGTATTTTGCGGAATGGTGGAAGCAGCTGTTCGGAGAAAGTGAAGGGAAAGATGAGAAGGGCATTTATCCTTCTTCAGCTAACTATTCAACAGACCTTCATTCATTAGGCCAGTATGTGCAGGAAGGCCGCAGAGATTTATTCGAAACGGTGCTGAATGTAGAGAAACCGAAACATGAGCTGACAATCGAAGAAGCGGATAACGATCTTGACGGCTTAAACTATTTAGCTGGAAAAACGATCGATTTCGTTAACAAGAAAGCATTCCAGGGCACGATGCTTGCCCATACAGACGGAAATGTGCCGAACTTAATCGTGAACATTCCTGAGCTGAACGCATATACTTTTGGATACCTTGTATATTTCTTCGAAAAAGCCTGCGCGATGAGCGGATATCTCCTCGGCGTCAATCCATTTGACCAGCCTGGAGTAGAAGCGTATAAAGTCAATATGTTTGCTTTGCTGGGCAAACCTGACTTTGAAGAGAAAAAAGCAGAGCTAGAAAAACGTCTGGAAGATTAATGTGAGAAAGCTGACTGGCATTTGCCGGTCGGCTTTTTATAAAATCAGAAAGGGGCTGATGTTCATGAAACAAATGGTTAAACATCTCATTATTGCCGGTTGTTCTGCAGCTGTTCTAAGTATCCTTATCTCTTTCAATACGGTGAATACTGTGTTTTCTTCAAGTTATGGCGGTACGTTATTCCACTTTTTCATCCATGCCTTTCTTCTTATTGGTTTACCGCTTGCTCTTTTTACCGATGCGGTTCACCGGCTGCTGCATTTAAAGCGATCCCATACTCTTTTCACTAAATTAGGGCTCTATGCCGCAGTTGTTTATCTTTCATGGGAATCAGCTGCAGGGCTTGCAGCGGCAATGGCTGTTTACCTTTTAATTGAATGCGCTTTCTTTTCTGTTGGCCGCACGAAAGAAACAACGATTTCCATGTAGTAAGCCTCTGAATGAAGTCTTGTTCGGCAGGACAGGATAAGTAAAAAAAGGGGCATTTCGATGATTACAATACCTTCCGTGATAGATGGGCAGTCTTTTCTGCTTCAAGAACTGGAACAAATCATGAAGCCGCTTGGTTATGTGATAAACGGCGGCTGGGAATACGACCACGGTTATTTTGATTATAAAATTGACGATCAAGACGGCTATTTGTTTTTAAGGATTCCTGTCCACGCAGTGCGAGGCAGTCTCGATCAACGAGGAGCGACCGTCCGGATCGGAACGCCATTTATGCTGAGGCAGGTGTTTCAGGCGGATCTTGACGACTATGCCGAGGGAGGCCCGTTCCAATCACTGTTTAATCAATTTTCCGAGCCGGAGAGGCGAGACGCGGAAATTGACCCTGCGTATTTGGACATTGGCGCCTCCCTAGTGAAAGAATTAGAGGATGTTTTGCTGCATTAGATCGCCAGAAATTTGTCTGTCTCAAGCATCTTATACGTAAGAGGAGGGGAGATCACCGGCCCCTCCTCTTTTTGCACACCGATAATTGTCGTGTTGTGATCAAGGAAATAGAGGACACACGTTTTGTAAGCGGCTCCCTTTAAATCATCAGGAACAGGCAGAAGCTTCACTTGCTGATCAAATTTCAGATTGATGCCGCTCTTAGACGGCTGTAAATTGGCTTGGTAATGCTGCAGCATCGCTTGGCTGATGAATTTTGAGGTACCGATGATTTGATTAGCGCCAGCCCGCTCCGCATTTGTGACAAAACGGTCAGTCAAAATCTCGACGATGCAAAAAGCAAGAGGGTTAAGCCCTTTAACAGATAAAAGAATCAACACTGACAGCATATCTGCTTCAGTTTCACTTTTATACTGATCGGCTGTCACCATCACTGATTCCGCTTCCGTAATATTGGCACGTTTCAGTGTTTCATCATCGGCAGCGTGGCCTCGTATAAAATGAACGTTTTCGATAAGCGGGCCTTCATTCAAAGTCTCATCGATCAGCACAACCGTCTTGGATGGGGCCGCAAGCTGAAGCTGCTTCAGCAGCCGGTTTGTTTTTTCATTCCACCCAATCAAAATAATATGGCCCCGCCCTTTGTAAGCAACTTTCCCTTCAATGTAGCGGTGCTGCCTGCTGAATGCGGCCGCTGATAATGTGGCGAAATAGGCGGTGACAAAGCTTGCTCCGGTCAAAATCAGCAGTATTCCGGCTGCCTGTCCCATCGGCGTGTGGGGCACATAGTCTCCATAACCGACTGTCGAAACGGTAACAACCGCCCACCAGATCCCTTCAAATACCGATGTGAATTGTTTCGGCTCAAGTATATAAATGATTTGGCCGAACAAAAGAATCAGAAATAAAATAATGACCGCGATTCGGATAAATAACGGCCACCTCAGCCAAGAAATAAATATCCGATTTGATTTCATTCTGTTTCTCCTTCTTCAGATAATGAGATGGATAAAATCTGTTTAATAATCGTATTTAATTTCTCGTTTAGCTTCTCTTGGCCGTACATATCTCGGGCCTGCTTCATTAAATCGGCTGTATCATCTTCAAGCTGAATAAGCGGCTCATCGATTTCCGAGTCATTATAAAGCTGGATAAATGCGTCCAGCCCTTCATTCATTCGGTCGATTGCTGTGCTCAGCTGTTCCTTTTCCTCACTCGTCACTTTCATGGCTTCCATCACACCCGCGCTTTTTTCTAACAGTATGTCCCACTTCCGGTGATGTTTTTCAAAAAATGAACAAAACATATAAAAACGGATTACTCCATAAACTAAAGCAAAAAGGATGAAAAAGATGACGATCATTCAAAGAACGATCGTGGTTTTGATCGGAACCCAGCTGGCGGCATCCGCGGTGATTTTGTTTATTTTTGAGTTGAATTCATATAATCACTTTTCCGGCGGCTTCTCCTGGCTTCACTTTCTGAAAAAGAATGTCGGCGGCTTTGCCTTTTATTTATTTTTAGGAGGACTCTTCTTTCTGCTGATCGGAATGTGTGCTCCGAGCCGGAAGAAAAAGCGCATTTCTGTACACGAGAAAGAAAACTCATTAAAATAATCGTAATAAAGAAAGATTTGATCACAGATAAAGGATGATGAAAAATGCTGTTTATATTTTTGACAATAGCCGCATTGGGATTATCGTTTTGGGCACAATTTAAAGTGAAGAGCAATTTTGAAAAATATTCAAAAGTGGAAGCCTCAAGCGGACGTACAGGGGCAGAAACGGCAAGACGGATTTTAGATATAAACGGTCTTTACGACGTGCCGGTCGAACCGGTAAGAGGCACTTTAACAGACCATTACGACCCGACAAGACGGGTGGTGCGGTTATCTGAGCCGGTCTATTACGGCCGCTCAATTTCCGCCATCTCCGTAGCTTCCCATGAAGTCGGACACGCCTTGCAGCATCAGGAAGCATATGGTGCGCTTGTGCTGAGACATAAAATCTTCCCAGTCGTGAATTTTGCATCCGGTGTAGCTCCTTTTCTTTTCTTAGGAGGCATGCTTCTCGGCAGCCTGAATCTGATCGGGCTTGGCATCATTCTGTTTTCAGCCGCTGTCTTTTTCCAGCTGATTACACTGCCTGTCGAATTTAATGCAAGTTCACGCGCGAAGCAAATTATTGTGTCTGAAGGATTCATCCGAAACACTGAAGAGAATGGGGTAAATAAAGTGCTGAGCGCCGCCGCCTTAACATATGTGGCCGCCGCCCTGGTTTCCCTGTTTGAGCTTCTTCGCTTTGTGATGATCTTCTTAAACGGTCGTAATGAGAATTAACGTTAAGGAGGTGGCCCCTTACCATTTATGGTAAGGGCTTTTTTTGCTTATTTTACAATTGGTCGCCATTTTTGTATTGGTTGGCATTACGGCTTTTTTCGTCGCAGCAGAATTTGCAATCGTCAAAATCAGAGGGTCAAAAATCAATCAGTTGATCGAAAGCGGTGATAGCCGGGCGCTTGCCGCACACAAAATCATCTCCAATCTGGACGAGTATTTATCAGCCTGCCAGCTCGGGATTACCATTACAGCTCTCGGCCTTGGATGGCTTGGTGAACCGACATTTGAACGCATTCTTCATCCTTTGTTTGAGATGACAGGCATCCCGGAACCGATGAACCACATTGTCACATTTATCATTGCATTTATCATCGTCACTTTTTTGCATGTGGTGCTGGGGGAGCTTGCCCCGAAAACGGTTTCCATTCAAAAGGCTGAGGCTGTCAGCTTATGGGTTGCAAAGCCTTTGATTTGGTTTTATAAAATCATGTTTCCGTTTATTAAAGCATTGAACGGCTCCGCAAGTTTTTTTGTGAAATTATTTGGCTTTCATTCTGTGAAGGAGCATGAGGTTGTCGTCAGCGAGGAGGAACTGAGGCTGATCCTTTCAGAAAGCTATGAAAAAGGAGAAATCAATCATTCTGAATTCCGCTATGTGAATAAGATTTTTGAATTCGACAACCGGGTAGCGAGAGAGATCATGATCCCGCGGACAGAAATTGCGGTCATCTCGTTGGAGCAGTCGCTTGAAGAAGCGATTCATCACATTATTAATGAACGGTATACACGCTACCCTGTCATCAAAGAAGACAAGGATCATATTTTAGGGATCATCAACAGCAAAGACATGTTTAAAGCTTATTTTCTCGGCCAGCCGATAAAGTTAAAACAGATCATGAGGCCCGTCATCAGGGTCATTGAAAGCATCCCTGTTCAACAGCTTTTGATCCGCATGCAGAAGGAGCGGATTCACATGGCCATTCTCGTAGATGAATATGGTGGAACGGCGGGGCTTGTCACTGTCGAAGATATTATTGAGGAAATTGTCGGGGACATCCGCGATGAATATGACCAGGATGAAACACCGCACATTTTGAAAAAAGGCGAGCACCATTATGTGATGGATGGAAAAGCGCTAATAGACGAAGTGAACGATCTGCTCGACACTGCCATTGAAAATGAAGAAATTGATACGATCGCGGGCTGGCTTCTGACACAAAAAATGGAGCTGAAAGCAGGGGATGTGATACACGCGGAGGGCTGTGAATTTAAAATCCTCGATGCTGAAGATCATCACATCCGTTTTGTAGAAATAAAAAAAACTGACTTTTTATAAAAGAGCAGCCGAAGCTATTGAGCGGCTGTTTTTTGATGCGGCAGGCGGTTTCCTGAAAAAGCAATGCTGTACATCCTTTTTTCTACATAAGATATATAGACTGTGATACTGAGGAAGGGAGTGGCTGTATGAAAAAGGCTTGGTGGAAGGAAGCTGTTGTCTACCACATTTATCCTCGCAGTTTTAAAGATTCCAATGGCGACGGAATCGGGGATATTCAAGGAATCAGATCCAAGCTTCCCTACATAAAGGAGCTGGGTGCCGACGTCATTTGGATTTGTCCTTTGTACGATTCGCCTAATGCGGATAACGGCTATGATATCAAGGATTACAAAAACATATTAAGCGATTTCGGCACCATGGCTGATTTCGACCAGCTGCTTGGAGATATGCATGAACTGGACATGAAGCTGATAATGGATCTTGTCGTGAACCATACAAGTGATGAACACCCCTGGTTCATTGAATCCCGTTCCTCTGTACACTCGGAGAAACGCGACTGGTATATTTGGAAGGACGGCCAAAATGGCAAAGCGCCAAATAACTGGGAAAGTATTTTCGGCGGATCGGCTTGGCAGTATGATCAAAAGACTAGCCAGTATTATCTTCACCTTTTTGATCAAAAACAGCCTGATTTGAATTGGGAAAATGAAAAGGTGAGAAATGCGGTTTATGACATGGTGAAATGGTGGCTTGACAAAGGCATTGATGGATTTCGGGTGGATGCGATTACGCATATTAAGAAAAAAAAGGGGCTTCCCGATATGCCGAATCCCAAAGGGTTGGATGTCGTTCCCTCCTTCCCCTATCACATGAATGTCGACGGCATAATGGATTTTTTAACAGAGCTCAAAGAAAACACATTTTCCCGTTATCCGATAATGACAGTGGGTGAGGCAAACGGGGTTTCTGCAAAGGAAGCGGCTGATTGGGCTGGAGAAAAAAACGGCATCTTCAGCATGATTTTTCAATTTGAGCATCTCGGCCTGTGGGATGTAGAAGTCAATGAGAGCATTGATATCGTTTCCTTTAAACGAATTTTAACAGACTGGCAAGACAGTCTTGAAGGGATCGGCTGGAATGCGTTGTTTATGGAGAATCACGACCAGCCCCGTTCAGTTTCTGTATGGGGAGACGACGGAGTGTACTTGAAAGAAAGTGCAAAAGCGCTTGCTGCTGTTTATTTTCTCATGAAGGGCACGCCCTTTATTTATCAGGGACAGGAACTTGGCATGACGAACGTGGCTTTTCCGTCTATTGCTGATTATGATGATATCGCAATGAAACGCCTGTATGAAATAGAAAGGGCGAAAGGCGCTTCACACGAGGACGTGATGAAGATTGTCTGGAAAAAAGGGCGGGACAATTCGCGAACGCCGATGCAATGGAATGCTGATCCATACGCCGGATTTTCTGATGCCAAACCGTGGGTCGGAATCAATGAAAATTACAAATGGCTAAATGCCGAGGCGCAAAAAAACGACCCAACATCCGTATACCACTTCTACAAGAGCTTGATCAAGCTGCGCCAAACATACGATGTTTTTATCAACGGAATATACGAGCTCATTTTGCCCGAAGATCAGCAAATCTTTGCGTATCTTCGGAAAAACGAGAACCATACTGCGCTGATTGCGGCCAATCTGTCGGCAACACCGGCCTTTTTCAAGCGCGCCGGATTGCCATTGTCATCAGACGCACTCGTATTGTCAAATGTCGAAATAAAGCCTCACAAGCACATGACATCAGTCCAGTTGCAGCCGTATGAAGCAAGAGTATATGTATGGCGCTAAACTCCAGCCATAGACTGGAGTTTTTTGTTTTGATCACGTTTATGTGAGCAGGTTAACAGGAAAAAGAGAACACAGAACGAATTAGCAAATAGAACGGACAGAAAGGAGATCCAAATGCTGAAAACACTGCAAATCAAAACGAGTAAGCGAGATGAAATGATTGAGATCACACGAGAGGCGGAAGCCTTTCTTCAAGAAACAGGGGTGACGAGCGGCGCTGCGCTGATTTACTGTCCACATACGACCGCGGGCATTACAATTAACGAAAACGCCGATCCGGACGTCAAAAAAGATATGCTCAGAAGATTTGATGAAGTGTATCCGTGGGAGCACGAGTTGGACCGCCATATGGAAGGCAATACAGCTGCGCACATGAAGTCGAGTACGGTGGGAGCTTCCCAACACGTCATTATTGAAAATGGCCGATTGATTCTTGGAACGTGGCAGGGCATCTATTTCTGCGAATTCGACGGCCCCCGCACCCGGACATGTTATATCAAAATCATGGGGGAATAGGAGGATTTTTATGACGGATTGGCTGAAAACATTATCGCTGACCATACCTGTCATCCAGGCGCCGATGGCCGGCGGGCTGGTCACGCCTGACTTGGCAGCCACAGTATCGAATGAAGGCGCGCTTGGCAGCTTAGCGTCCGGATATCTTAGTCCCGACATGCTCGAAAAGCAAGTCGTTGACATGCAGCAGCTGACTGATCGAGCATTTCAGGTGAATGTCTTTGTTCCGGAAAGCAGAAAAGAACCGGACGAAGACAGCGTTGAAACTTGGAAAAACAGAATTCCATTTGCCGAACAGGCCCCTCCATTTTCTTCAGAAGAAGAGGAATGGGAGGACTTCCATAAAAAAATAAGCATCATTATGAAATACAATGTCAAAGCCTGTTCGTTTACGTTCGGCATTCCGCCGGATGAAGCCATTCAAGCTTTAAAGAAAAATGGCTGTTGTCTCATTGGTACGGCTACGGTTCCGCAGGAAGCCATCATGCTTGAAGAACGAGGAATGGACATCATTGTACTGCAAGGAAGCGAAGCGGGCGGCCATCGCGGTTCCTTTCTGCCGGTGAGCGGGGAATCCGCACTTGGCCTTATGTCGCTGATTCCCCAGGCGGCAGATGCAGTGACCATTCCGGTAATCGCGGCAGGCGGAATTGCCGACCGCCGCGGCGTCCAAGCCGCTCATTGTCTCGGAGCCCAGGGCGTACAGGTCGGGACGCCATTTCTCATGTGTGAGGAATGCGACGTATCAGAAACGTACCGGCGCGAATTAAAAAGAGCGCGGGGAACAGACACGCGCCTCACCTCATTGTTTTCAGGTAAGCCTGCAAGGGGTATAGTCAATCAATGGATGAAAGAGCAGCAAGCTGAGGAGGCAAACGCACTTCCTTATCCATTGCAAAACACGTTAACAAAGCCGATGAGAAAACACGCAGCCAGAGAAAAAGATTCCGGGTACATGTCTCTGTGGGCCGGGCAATCTGTCGGCATGCTGAACCGGCCCGCTAATGTGAAGTCACTGTTAGCCGAGCTTTGCAGCACGTAACTTGTGAAACAGGGGTGGCAGATGATGAACATTCTTCAATATTCTTATAAAAAAAGAGGGAAAATTGAGTTTATATTTGAAGGCTGGCCTCACTCAAAAGTTACAATGGCCCCTATCAATGGCTATTATTTTGTCCGCTTTATCAAATGGAGCAGCCTTGATCCAATCGTGACAAGAAATGACCTTGAAAAAATGGAATGGGCTGCGAACCAGTATTTCGGCACAGCCCCTTTTTATCGAAAACGAAAAGCGTTTGAAACCCCATCGCCTCCGAAATAGGCGTTGGGGCTTTTTTAGCGGACGATGCGGTAAAGAGACGGAACATCCAGTCTGGTCGCCTGAGGCAGAAGATAAGCTGGCTGTACGGCTCCTTTTTTTCGAAAAGAATTCAGCTTCTCGATAATTTGCTGCCCGCTTAAGATTCCCAGGCCGTGGGCAAAAAATTTATCTTCTTCCAGCATAATCACATTTTCGCCTCTCCATTGCGCTTTTTGCGGATCAAACTCAGGGTTTTTAAAATACAGGCAATCTCCAAGGAAATAGTGATGCCCTGTTTCCGTGTATATCGGCAATTTCTCATAGTGCCAGTCATATAAAATAATGCTGTCAAAGCTGGCGTCAAATGCTTCCTCCCCGATTGTATCGATCAAGGCCAAATAAAAAATGACAACAATGGCGGTGGCGCATTCAAACGCGTAAAACGGGCCGTTTTCTGCAATATCCCGAATCGCTTTTGAGGGCGGCATTCTGTATTTCAGCTCCAAGGCGCCTTCCGGTGAAACCCTCCAATACGCTGTATTCCCGTATGTTTTGAGAAAAGTGGCGAATTTCGCTCCGCTTTTGTGCAACGTTTTTGCCGCTGCTACGATATTCATCCGCAGGTTCAGCTCAAACATCAGTTCGGCAATGGAATGATAATCAAACTGGACAGGCGTCTCAAGCATCTCTTTTAACAGCGGATTCAACTTCTCATCTATCTGCCAGTTTTCAATATCTTGGGGACGGAGCAATTGTCGGGATATAATAATCATCTTTAGCCCCCCTTGTTTTTAATAAGATATGCACAGGGCTTGGGCAATGAAAGCTGTAAACTGAAGATAGTTGAAAAAGAACGTCTTCCATTTTTTATTTTAAAACTTTTTTAAGCAGCCGATATATACTGTATCAAACCCGAAGGAGAAACTCGACATGAAGACTTTTATCAACTGGCTGAAAAAACCGTCTATCTCAAGAAAATTAATCGTGTCATTTATTGCGATTCTTATTATCCCTATTCTGATATTGGAATTCAGTTCTTACCGAAGCGCCAGCAGTAAGCTGGAACAGCAAATTATGGGAAGCGCGAAAACCAGTGTCGATACTTTTAATACAACTGTTACAAATGACCTGGGAGCAAAAGCGAAAGGAGTCACTTTTTTCAGTGAATCTCTTAAAAGCTCCGTATTTAAAGGAAAGACTAATCAAGAAGAACTCAAAGCGAAATTTTCACAATATGTCTCTATCAATGAAGGGGTAGCCAGAATTTATGGAGGCGTGGAAAACGGCACCTACATACAAGCGCCCAATGAAAAATTGCCGGAAGGATACGATCCAAGACAACGCCCTTGGTACCAAGATGCGATGAAGGCCGGCGGTGAAATTGTCGTGACAGACCCTTACGTGGCAGCGAGTGACGGAAGCATGGTTATTACCATTGCCCAGGAGTTGAAGGACGGATCCGGCGTTGTCGCCATGGATATCACCATTGACAAATTGTTAGAACAGATGAAACAAATCAAGGTCGGCAAAGAAGGCTATGTGTTCATTGCCACGAAAAACAAAACCTATGTCGCCCATCAGAACCATAAGGCGGGGGAAAAGCTCTCAGGCGATTGGGTTGCCAAAATGTACGCCGATAACAGCGGTGATTTCAAGTACACTCTGAATAACGAAGGGAAAAAGATGTCATATACAACAAATGAACTGACTGGGTGGAAAATAGCCGGCACAATGTATATGGATGAAATCAAGGATGCCTCTAAATCTGTGCTGATCACAGGCATGATCGTGCTGATTGCTTCCATTGCGATAGGCGGGTTTTTAATTCTGTTTATCGTTCGATCGATTACAAAACCATTAAAACGCCTTGTGCAATCATCGAAAACGATCAGCAGCGGGGATCTGACAGAAACGATCGACATCCGTTCGAAGGATGAGCTTGGAGAGCTCGGGGAAAGTTTCAATGAAATGGGACAATCTCTCCGCTCACTGATCAGTGCGATTCAAGACTCGGTGAACAATGTGGCCGCATCGTCTGAACAGCTTACCGCATCTGCTGGACAGACAAGCAAAGCCACCGAGCATATCACGATGGCGATTGAGCAGTTCTCAAACGGTAACGAGGAGCAAAGCGAAAAGGTTGAATCCAGCTCTCATCAGCTGAACTTAATGAATGGAGACCTTCAGCATGTCTCAGAAACATCAAAAGACATTACAAAGGCATCTATCCAATCAACGGAAATCGCCGGAACGGGTGAAAAGTTTGTCCAGCAGACAGTCGGACAAATGAACTCGATTAATCAATCGGTTCAGCAAGCTGAGGCTGTAGTCAAAGGGTTAGAAGGAAAATCAAAAGACATCACAAGCATTTTGAGAGTCATCAACGGCATCGCTGACCAAACAAACCTGTTGGCCTTAAACGCAGCCATTGAAGCGGCGCGTGCCGGAGAATCGGGCCGCGGCTTCTCTGTCGTAGCGGAAGAAGTACGCAAACTGGCTGTTCAATCAGCCGATTCAGCAAAAGAAATCGAAAAGCTGATCCAAGAAATCGTAGGAGAAATCGAAACCTCTCTTCATATGTTTAAAGAGGTTAATCAGGAAGTGCAGTCCGGGCTTGTTGTCACAGACAATACAAAAGAAAGCTTCCAGAGCATTTTCAGCATGACAAATGAAATCGCGGGCAAATTGCAGACGATGAATTCCACCGTCGAACAGCTGTCGGACCGTTCACAGCATGTTTCAGCAGCAGTCGGCGGCATTGCCGATGTGTCGAAAGAAAGCTCGGCGAGCATTCAAGACATTGCCGCATCAGCTGAGGAGCAGCTTGCCTCAATGGAAGAAATCAGTTCATCAGCAACCACTCTCTCGCAGATGGCAGAAGAGCTTCGTGATCTGACAAAACAATTTAAAATCGAATAAAGGCAAAAAACAGCGCTCCTCAAGGCGCTGTTTTTTGTGTAGTAAATAATAAAAATGTCATGCTTCACTAGGTGAATTTAGAACTATTTTTCACTTTTTCCTTCATTTTCAATGTAATATAAAGGAATTTCAACCGATATAATTTGTAAATAATTGAAAGAAGGTTCGGAAGGATATGAAAAAAACACTTACTACGATTCGAAGGTCATCAATAGCCAGGAGGCTTATTATTTCTTTTCTGCTGATCTTAATTGTCCCTATTGCCGTCCTTTCGGTAAGCGCTTATCAATCAGCAATTGCCTCTCTTGATCTCCAGATGACGCAAAGCGCAAAGGAAAATGTTCAAATATTGGATCATATCATTGATGATAAAATCAGGACGACTGAAAAAAGCCTCGTGTTTTTCAGCGATTGGGCGACAGCAGATAAATTTAAAGATAAAAAGAAAACAGAGCTAAAAAAGGAATTTAAACAATTTATCCAAATGAATGACAATGTCGCTGCGGTGTTTTCGAGCAGCAAAGACGGGGATTTCACACGTTATCCATACGCAGATATGCCGAGTGACTTTCATGCTTTGGAACGAGACTGGTACAAAGAAGCGATAGCCAATAAAGGCAAAACAATCATTACTGAACCTTATGAATCGATTTCGTCAGGAAAAATGGTCGTCACCATCGCCCGCCAGACAGAGGATGGGTCAGGCGTTGTCGCCGTTGATATGAAAATTGACGACCTGGTCACAACAGCAAAAGAAATCAATATCGGAAAAGAAGGCTATGCTTTTATCCTCAGCCAAAACAAGAAAGTCATCGCCTTCTCCGGAGAAAAAGCAGGAACAGCATTAAAAGGGGACTGGGTTGATAAACTCTACAATAATAAAAGCGGCGACTTTGAGTATACGTACAAAGGCGAAGAGAAGAAAATGACATTTGTCACAAGCGAAACAACAGGCTGGAAAATCAGCGGCACGATGTATTCGGACGAGATCCATGATGCTGCAAGCAAAGTTTTGACCGTGGCATCAATCGTTTTGGCCATTGCCATCGCAGCCGGAATGACGGCGATTTACTTTGTGATTCGGTCCATCACAAAGCCTTTGAGACACATTGTCGCATCAGCTGAAAAAATCAGCAAAGGCGATCTAACCGAAACAATAGAAATCAAATCAAAAGATGAACTTGGCGTTCTGAGCCAGAGCTTCAATCATATGGCACACTCGCTCCGCTCTCTCATTCAAGGAATCAAAGACTCAGTAGATCATGTTGCTTCAGCATCAGAGGAACTGACTGCATCCGCCGACCAGACAAGCAAGGCAACTGAGAATATTACCATGGCCATTGAGCAATTTTCAAACGGCAGCGAGAGCCAAAGCGAAAGAATTGAGACGACAACCGAACAAATTAATGAAATGAACGATGGGTTAGCTGAACTGGCGCAGGCTGCCGTGGTGATTACAGAAACATCCGCAGACTCGACAGAACTATCAAACAAGGGTGAGACACTCGTCCGGAAAACGGCCGGCCAAATGAATACGATTGACCACTCTGTGAAAGAAGCGGAACTAGTGGTGAAAGGGCTGGAAATCAAATCAAAGGATATCACGAATATTTTGCGTGTCATTAACGGCATTGCGGATCAAACCAACCTTTTGGCTTTAAATGCCGCCATTGAAGCCGCAAGAGCGGGGGAATACGGACGAGGCTTCTCGGTCGTCGCTGAAGAAGTGAGGAAACTTGCGGTACAGTCAGCTGACTCGGCAAAAGAAATTGAAACACTGATCATCGATATTGTGAAAGAAATTCATACATCATTGAACGTACTCCAGTCTGTAAATAAAGAAGTTGAAACAGGGCTTGTCATGACGGATGAAACACAACAAAGCTTCAAAGATATTTCGCACATGACCAAAGAAATTGCTTCAACTCTGCAAAACATGAATGCGACGGTTGAAGAGCTTTCAGCGGGAGCTCAAGAAATTTCTGCTGCTTCAAATGATATCACTGCTATTTCTAAAGAAAGCTCTGACGGCATCCAAGATATCGCCGCTTCAGCTGAGGAACAGATGGCATCCATGGAGGAGATCAGTTCATCAGCACAGACGCTTGAAAGGATGTCTGAGGAACTCCGTGACCTGACAAAACGATTTAAGGTGGATGAAAATGAGTCTAAATAACTATATAATAATGGGAAATTAGTTACCTTTGTTAAATTTCTTCTTTTTTACTGTATATATTTACCCATTTCTGCCGATATGAAGGGTAGCATAAAAAAGGAGAAATGAATGATGAAAAAAATACTCCAACTCATAAAACAAAGATCAATTACACGGAAGCTTCTTGTTTCCTTCCTGTCGATCCTTATCATACCAGTTGTGATATTGGCAGCTTTTGCATATCAATCGGCAAGCAGCTCACTCGACAAACAGATGATGGGGAGCGCATTAGAAAATGTACAGCAATTAAACGAAATTATTAACACCAGTATCGGTGAAAAAGAAAACAGCGCCGCTTACTTCAGCGAATGGCTGACAAAAAAGAAATACGATGCAAAAAGCAATGCAAACATTAAAGAGAAATTCTCACAGTATATCAAAATCAATAAAGATGTAGAATCTATTTATACTAGTGACATAGACGGTCACTTTACCCGTTATCCAGACCTGCAGATGCCGAGCGATTATAATCCGGTTGAACGTGACTGGTACAAAAAAGCGGTTGCAAATAAAGGGAAAGTTGTCGTGACTGATCCTTATAAAACCGCGTCTACGAACACAATGGTTGTGACAATCGCCCAGCAGACAAAAGATGGTTCAGGCGTTATCGCAATCAACATGACGATTGAACATCTGTTGAAAACAACCAAAAAAGTCAACATCGGCACACAAGGCTACGCATTTATCATGACAAAGGACAAAACGGTTGTCGCCCATCCTGATGAAACCTCAGGAACTGAATTAAAAGGCGACTGGATTGATCAGGTGTTACATGCGGATAAAGGCGATTTTCAATACAGCATGGATGGCGATAAGAAAAAAATGGCCTTTGATACAAATAAGTTAACGGGATGGAAAATCGCCGGCACCATGTATTTGGATGAAATTCATGAGGCGGCCCAGCCTGTCCTTCACCTTGCGTTAATTGTCTTAGCCGCGGCTATTATCATAGGCATTATCGTTATGACATTTGTCATTCGGTCGATTACAACGCCGCTGAAACAGCTTGTGGGCTCCTCTAAGCGGATCAGCGAGGGAGATTTGACGGAAACCATTGATATCCGTTCAAAAGATGAATTGGGCGAACTCGGCAAAAGCTTTAACAATATGGCGTCGTCACTGCGTTCTCTCATACACGCCATCCAAGATTCAGTAGAAAACGTTGCCGCTTCCTCTGAGGAGCTGACTGCATCAGCCGGACAAACGAGCAAGGCAACAGAGCATATTACATTGGCGATTGAACAATTTTCTAACGGCAATGAAAAACAAAACGAAAACATTGAAACGGCAGCAGAGCACATTTATCAAATGAATGACGGTTTGGCAAATATGGCTCAAGCTTCCGAGGTCATCACAGATTCATCTGTTCAATCGACAGAAATCGCAAGCGAAGGCGGCAAGCTCGTTCATCAAACTGTCGGCCAAATGAACGTTATTGATAAGTCCGTTAAAGAAGCAGAACAAGTCGTACGCGGATTGGAAACGAAATCGAAAGACATCACCAATATTTTGCGTGTGATTAACGGCATCGCTGACCAGACGAACCTGCTGGCATTAAACGCAGCGATTGAAGCGGCGCGCGCAGGCGAGTACGGTCGCGGCTTCTCCGTTGTAGCGGAAGAAGTGAGAAAACTGGCAGTTCAGTCTGCAGATTCAGCAAAAGAGATTGAAGGATTAATCATCGAAATTGTGAAGGAAATCAATACATCTCTCGGCATGTTCCAATCTGTCAATCAAGAGGTGCAGACAGGTCTGGATATTACAGATAAAACAGAAATGAGCTTTACTCGCATTTCTGAAATGACGAACCAAATCGCCGGAGAACTGCAAAACATGAGTGCGACGGTACAACAGCTTTCCGCCAGCTCCGAGGAAGTTTCGGGAGCGTCCGAACACATTGCATCGATTTCAAAAGAAAGCTCGGCTCATATCCAAGATATCGCGGCGTCAGCCGAAGAGCAGCTTGCCTCGATGGAAGAAATCAGCTCGTCAGCAGAAACCCTTTCGTCTATGGCAGAAGAGCTTCGCGACATGACCAAACGTTTCAAAATTGAATAGTAAGCCAAAACACCCAGGCCTGTACGCTTGGGTGTTTTTTTTAGTTTTTTTATTAAACCTTTTATCCTAGTTTGTCGATATTAGATTTAGCTTAAAGGAGGAGTCGAAAGAATGGGGAAACTTACAAAATGGATCAAACAGCCATCAATCAGCAAACCGCTTATCGCTGCGTTTCTGGCAGTGCTTATTTTGCCGGTTGGGGTATTAGCATATTTCAGTTATCAATCAGCTTGGAACGCACTGGACAAGGAACTCGCGAATAGTGCAATGGGAAACGTTGAAGAACTCAACAGTACCCTGCAAAACAAATTGAATCATAAAGTAAAAGCGCTTGATTATTATAGTGAGACAATCAATAAAGACTTATTACAAGAAAAAAACAAAGCCTCACTGAATGAGAAATTTAAGCAGTATACAACATTGAATACCGATGTAGGAGCCATCTACGCGGCTTCAGAAAATAAAAAGCTCTACAAATATCCTGAAGGCGGTGTGCCAAAGGGCTTTGATCCGACAGAGCGCGACTGGTACAAACAAGCCGTTGCGAAAAAAGGACAGGCTGTTTTCTCTGAGCCGTACACTGACGAAGCGACAGGGGATACCGTTATTACCATCTCAAAGCAAACAAAAGATGGTTCAGGAGTCATCGCGCTTGATTTAAATTTGGATGAAGTGTTATCCGCTTCAAAGAGAATCAAAATCGGAACAAATGGCTTCGCATTTATTACAACAGGCAACAAAAAATATATCGCTCATCCGACGATTAAACCTGGGACAACCGGATCAGGCAATTGGACAAATCAAGTTTTCTCGAAAGAAGAAGGCTCGTTTGAATATACCTTCCAAGGCAAAGAAAAGAAAATGGCCTTTACGACAAATAAGCTGACAGGCTGGAAAATTGCGGGCACATACTTTGTCAGTGAATTGGAAGATGCTTCAAGCCCGGTTCTGAACACAGCGATCATCGTCCTATGCGTATCACTTGTGATCGGAGGCATACTGATTCTCTTTATTATCAGCGCTATCACCAAGCCATTAAGAAAATTGGTTTCTACATCCGCGAAAATCAGCAGCGGAGATCTGACAGAAGTCATTGACATTCACTCGAAAAACGAGTTTGGCCAGCTTGGTGAAAGCTTTAACGAAATGTCTGCCTCACTGCGCTCTGTGATTGGTGTCATTCAAACGTCTGTAGAAAACGTGGCATCCTCTTCTGAAGAGCTGACGGCAAGCGCGGCCCAAACGAGCAAAGCAACTGAACATATTACACTTGCCATCGAACAGTTCTCAGATGGCAACGAGGCGCAAAGCGAGAAGCTGGAAACAAGCTCAGACCATCTTTCTCAAATGAACCACGGGATTTCCAAAGTGGTTCAGGCCTCTTCAACTATCACAAAGTCATCGTTACAGTCCTCTGAGGCGGCTGGCAGCGGAGAAAAACTGGTCGAGCATACAGTCGGCCAAATGAAAACAATCGACCAATCCGTTCAAAAAGCGGAATCGGTTGTGAAGGGTCTTGAAACAAAATCGAAGGACATCACAAGCATCTTGAATGTGATTAACGGTATTGCTGATCAAACGAATCTGCTGGCGCTAAATGCTGCGATTGAAGCGGCAAGAGCAGGGGAGTACGGAAGAGGCTTCTCAGTAGTAGCGGAAGAGGTCAGAAAACTTGCCGTACAATCAGCAGACTCTGCTAAGGAAATTGAAGGGTTAATTCAAGAGATTGTCAGAGAAATCAGTACTTCACTTTCAATGTTCCAATCTGTGAATCATGAAGTGAAGGAAGGTTTGCAGATAACTGACCAAACAGCGGAAAGCTTTAAACAAATTTACGAGATGACAACCCAAATTTCTGGCGAATTGCAAAACCTAAACGCGACGGTTGAACAGCTGTCAGCTGGATCACAGGAAGTGTCAAGTGCGGTTGAAGACATTTCTGCAGTGTCGAAAGAAAGCTCAGCAGGCATTCAAGACATTGCAGCTTCAGCGGAAGAACAGCTTGCGTCCATGGAAGAAATCAGCTCATCAGCTGAAACGTTGGCAAACATGGCGGAAGAACTTCAGGACATTACAAAGAAATTTAAAATTGAATCCTAATAGGAAAAGAAAGCGGCATATCTGCTGCTTTCTTTTTTTGTTAAAACAAAAATAAACAAAACAATTCAAAAACAAACCGATATCATATATAATGAAAGCGGATACAAATAAAAGGGGATGGAGGAATATCAAGATGGTGAAACATGTATGGGATGCAAAGCAAGCTGCACAGCTGCCAAAAGGTGTAGAGGAATTGGTGTACAGATCCAATCTGATCGGGTCAGATCGGACTGTCTGCAACTGGGGCGGCGGGAATACATCTATGAAAACAACGGAAAAGGATTTCAGAGGCCGTGAAACAGAAGTCATGTGGGTGAAAGGAAGCGGTTCGGATTTGGCAACAATGAAAGCGCATAACTTTACCGGTTTATCATTAGATGACATCCGCCCGCTGATTGAAAGGGAACAAATGTCAGATGAAGAAATGGTAGACTACTTGTCTCATTGTATGATAGACAGCAAACATCCCCGCCCTTCAATTGAAACGCTGTTACACGCTTTTCTGCCATTCAATCATGTTGACCATACCCACCCCGATGCGATTATCAGCATATGCTGCGCTGATAATGGAAAACAAATCGCCAAAGACATATACGGAAACCGGTTTGTATGGGTGCCATACGTACGCCCCGGATTTACATTATCTAAAATGATCGCTGAAGGCGTAGCGAACAATCCCAACGCCGAGCTTGTGTTAATGGAAAAACACGGCTTAGTCACCTGGGGAGAGACGTCTGAAGCATGTTATGAAAAAACGATATCTATCATTCAAGAAGCCGAGCAGTATATTAATGACCGTATCAATCCAAATGAGATATTTGGAGGCAAAAGGTATCAGCCGTTGCCGGAAGATCAAAGAAAACAAATCTTGGCAGACATCATGCCTGTAATCAGAGGCGCTGTAAGTGAAGAGAAGAAAATGATCCTTTCCTATGATGATCATGACAATGTCTTGGAATTTGTAAATAGTGTTCAAGCATCGGCACTCTCGCAAATCGGTGCGGCATGCCCGGATCACCTTGTTCATACAAAGCGGGTTCCGCTGTACATTGAGTGGAATCCCGAAACCCACGATGTGCATAAGCTGGCGGATCTGATCAAGTCAGGGGTCGAGCGTTTTTCATCAGATTATCATGCTTACTTTACCCGCAATCAGCAGGAAGGAGACCAAATCTTCGAATCAGCTCCGCGGGTGATCTTGATTCCCGGCATCGGAATGGTGAACACGGGGAAAAGTTACGCCATGTCTAAAGTGAGCGGCGCTTTATACCGAAGGGCTATTGCTGTTATGAAAGGATCAACAGCTCTGGGGCAATTTGTTTCTTTAAATGAAAATGAATCTTATCATGTCGAATATTGGCCGCTCGAATTATATAAGCTCACGCTCGCTCCGCCGGAAGCGGAATTTTCCCGTAAAGTAGCGTTGGTAACAGGAGGAGCCGGCGGCATCGGAAGTGCAGCGTGCCGGCGCTTTGCAGCTGAAGGAGGACACGTGATTGCCGCTGACCTAAATATAGAAGGTGCGAAGAAAATTGCCGGGGAAATAAACGAGGCATACGGAGAAGGAAGGGCAATGGCTGTCAAAATGGACGTGACAAAGGAAGAGGAAGTAAAGTCAGCCTTTGAACAAGCGGCACTTGCTTACGGCGGGATTGATATTGTCGTCAATAATGCCGGACTGGCCACTTCAAGCCCGTTTGACGAAACAAGTCTAAAAGAATGGAATCTTAATATGAATGTATTAGGAACAGGCTATTTTCTTGTGGCGCGTGAAGCGTTTAAACAAATGAAACAGCAAAACAGAGGCGGAAGCATGGTATTTGTCGGATCGAAAAATTCAGTTTATGCGGGGAAAAACGCCGCTGCCTACAGCTCGGTAAAAGCGCTTGAAACCCATTTGGCAAGATGTATCGCAGCAGAAGGCGGAGAATATGGCATTCGGGTCAATTCTGTTTTGCCTGATGCGGTTCTTCAAGGTTCGGCAATCTGGGGATCAAGCTGGCGGGAGGAACGGGCCGCAGCGTACGGAATTGAACCAGAAGAGCTTGAGGAACATTATCGGAAACGCACCGCTCTGCTCGTCAATATTTACCCGCGGGATATTGCCGAAGCCATCGCATTCTTCGCTTCTTCTAAAACCGAAAAAACCACGGGCTGCATGATCACGGTAGACGGCGGTGTTCCTGCTGCTTTCACGCGTTAGACGTATGCTATGATAGAAAAACAATAAGACGGATTACGATATGAGGAAGGACGTTACCGATGCTAGTAGCAGAACGGCAGCAAAAAATAGTGGAAATAGTGAATATGCGTTCAAGCATCCGCGTATCCGAATTAAGTGACATGTTTTCTGTCACAGAAGAAACCATTCGGCGCGACCTTGAGAAGCTTGAGAAAGAACATAAACTGAGCCGGAGCCACGGAGGAGCGGTCAGTATTCAGCAGCAAGAATCAGAAATTCATTTTTCTGAACGGGAAATCACAAATGTCACAGAAAAAAAAGCCATCGCTCACGAAGCGGCCAAATACGTAAAGAGCGGAGACCGAATCATTCTTGACGCAAGCACCACCGCCTGGCACATGGCGAAAATACTTCCTGATATTGAGCTCACCGTTATTACAAACTCAATGAAGGCTGCTATTGAACTTAGCAATAAAGAAAACATCTCAGTTATTTCAACAGGCGGCATTTTGCTGGCAAAATCATTATCGTTTGCAGGACCGTTAGCAGAGCGTTCGCTTGAGACCTATCATGTCAACAAAACCTTTCTCTCATGTAAAGGATTTGACATAAATAACGGAATGAGTGACTCAAATGAGTGGCAGGCATTGCTAAAAAAACGGATGATCGAAAGGTCTGACCAAACCATTTTAATGGCCGATTCAAGCAAATGGGGGAACCGCGAGTTTTCACATATCGCCTCGCTCAAGGATATCAGCCGCCTAATTACTGATGCCGGACTTGATCCATTATCGGTAAAAGCGCTAGAGGAAAAAAAGGTGATAGTGACAGCTGTTCCCCTTCCGAAGAGAGGGTGAAAGAATGATTTATACTGCCATTGATGTAGGCGCGTCAAGCGGGAGAGTCATGGTAGGAGAGCTGAAGGAAGGGAAGCTTGACATACAAGAGGTTCACAGATTCGCTAACGGTTTCATTCAAAGAGAAGGACATTGTTTTTGGGATATAGATCATTTGCTAAAACAAATTCTGCAAGGGCTGCAAAAGGTGAAAGCGCTTGGGCATGAACGATGCACCGTCGGCATTGATACATGGGCTGTCGATTATGTCTTGCTGGACGAAAAAGGAAATCGTTTGCGGGAAGTGATATCCTACCGGGATGGAAGAACAGATCACACAATAGGCAAACTGGAACGAACCCTGTCAAGAGACATCATCTATCAAAAAACAGGAATACAATTTCAGCCGTTTAACACGATGTATCAGTTGTATGAGGAAGACCGTGAGCTGTTGAAAGCAACAGATAAAATCATGATGGTTCCAGATTATTTAGGCTATTGTTTAACCGGAAAAGCTGTAACAGAAATCACAAATGCGTCGACAACACAGCTTTTAAACGTCTCAACCGGAAAGTTTGACCCTGAGTTGCTTGAAGCTGTGTCTGTTCACGAACAGCAATTTGCGCCACTGACTGAACCGGGGTGTGAGCTCGGAATGCTGAGAAATGATTGGTTTCCGGATTATGACCTGCCGGTTTGCAAGGTGATGACAGTCGCAACGCATGATACGGCCTCGGCGGTCATCGCGGCGCCGGGCATAAACGATAGCTGGGCGTATATCAGCAGTGGAACATGGTCGCTAATTGGGGTTGAAAACCAAACGCCGATATTAACCGATCTGGCTTTAAAAAACAACTATACAAATGAACGCGGGGCAAACAGCACCATTCGCTTTCTCAAAAACATTATCGGCATGTGGGTGATACAACAAGTCAGACAGCAATTACAAGCAGATTATTCTTTTCAGCAGCTTGCAGAAGAAGCCCGAAAAACAGAACCATTTCAGCAGTTTGTCAACTTAAATGATGAACGTTTTTTGAATCCAGACAGCATGATAGAGGAAATAGAACATTATTGCAGAGAAACCCGCCAAAAGCTTCCCCGCACTGCAGGTGACCTTGCCTGCTGCATCTACAGCAATTTAGCCATCATCTATGCGATAGCCATCAAAGAGCTGGAAACGATCACAGAAAAACCGATTGAGCAGCTTCATATCATCGGCGGCGGAGCCCGAAACGATTTCTTAAATCAATTAACAGCAGACATGAGCGGAAAAGCGGTATACGCAGGGCCTATAGAGGCAACCGCCATCGGAAATCTGCTGATGCAAATGATTGCTGCCAAAGAAGTCAAAGACATAAAAGAGGCCCGGCAAGCCGTCAGACATTCCTATCCGATCAAAGTATTTACACCTAACGACATTGACAGAGGCACGATCATTCAGTCATTTCAGCAAACTGTTTTGAAAGCGCTATCTAAAAGATGAAGAGGTGATCAGATTTGAAAAGAAAAGCCAGTATCATGTTTGTCCACAAAGACAAGTACGAGGAATACAAACAGCGGCATGATGACATTTGGCCGGAAATGGCAGAAGTACTCAAAGCCCACGGAGCGCACCATTATTCCATTTTTTTAGACGAGGAAACAGGCCGGTTATTTGCTTATCTAGAAATCGAAGATGAAGAAAGATGGAGAAAGATGGCGGACACAGAAGTTTGCCGGAGATGGTGGAAATCGATGTCGCCGTTCATGAAAACAAATCCAGATTTCAGTCCTGTTTCGATAGATCTTAAGGAAGTTTTTTATTTGGATTAAAAAACTGAAAAAGGGAGAGAGCCGCATGACCATAAAAGCCAATTATGATAGTGCAAAACAGGCGTATGAAAAATGGGGAATTGATGTTGAAGAGGCGCTTCGGCAATTAGAGCACGTGTCCATTTCAATCCACTGCTGGCAGGGGGATGACATAGAGGGCTTTGAAATAAATAAGGGCGAGCTTTCAGGCGGGATTGACGTGACCGGCAATTATCCCGGAAAAGCGCAAACCCCTGAAGAATTAAGAAGAGATTTGGAGAAGGCGCTTTCTCTCATTCCTGGGAAGCACCGCGTAAACCTGCATGCGATATACGCAGAAACAAACGGAGAAGCGATAGAACGGGACGAATTGAAGCCGTATCATTTTGAAAACTGGGTGAAATGGGCGAAAGATCTCGGTCTCGGTTTAGATTTTAATCCGACCTTGTTTTCGCATGAGAAAGCGGCTGACGGACTCACCCTTTCACACCCCGATCCGAACGTCAGGGAATTTTGGATCAGGCACTGCATCGCATGCCGGCGCATTGGGGAATACTTCGGGAAAGAACTAGGCACACCTTGCTTGACGAATATTTGGATTCCCGACGGATATAAGGATATCCCGAGTGACAGGCTGACACCGCGTATAAGATTAAAAGAATCATTGGATCGGATCTTTGCAGTGGAGGTCAGTGAACAACACAATCTTGATTCAGTCGAAAGCAAACTGTTCGGTCTTGGTTCCGAGTCATATGTTGTCGGCTCTCATGAATTTTATTTGGCCTACGCTTTAACGAATCAAAAGCTTTGTTTGCTGGATACAGGCCATTATCACCCGACTGAAACAGTATCAAACAAGATTTCGTCCATGCTGCTTTACACAGACAAACTCGCCTTGCACGTGTCCCGCCCCGTTCGTTGGGATAGCGACCATGTTGTGATTTTAGATGATGAATTGAGGGAAATCGCGCTTGAAATTGTACGTAATCAGGCTCTCGAGAAGGTCGCTATCGGCTTGGACTTTTTCGATGCCAGCATTAACCGTGTTGCCGCCTGGACCATCGGAACGAGAAATATGATCAAAGCTCTATTGTATGCATTGCTTCTCCCGAACGATTATTTAAAGCAATTGCAGGAAGAGGGCCGCTTTACAGAAAGGCTGGCGCTGATGGAGGAATTTAAAACATATCCTTTCGGTGCCGTCTGGGATTCCTACTGTGAACAAATGGGCGTACCGGTAAAAGAGGAATGGCTCGAGGATATAAAAGATTATGAACAACAAGTGCTTTTAAAAAGGAAGGCATCATCTCCGATTGTCTAATAAAAAAATCCGCCGCGGCATTGGCACGCGGGCGGATTTTTTTAGGCTTGATCAGCAGGGTACACAATTCCCATTTGCTTTCTTGCTTCTTCCATGATTTTCGCAGTGATCATGGACCGTTCAAATGTATTTTCTTCAGATTCCTGCTTGTTCTCTTTTATGAGCGTGACAAATTCTTCCGCTTCGTAGAACATCGCCGGTTTAGGATCGTGAATCGAAATGTTTTCCAGGCGGCCGTCGCGATAGCGGATTTCTACCCGTTCTGGCCGGTGAATCGTATCGATCACAATCGTCCCGTCTTCACCCTGGATTTCCGCGGGGGCATAGGAAGTGGATATTTTAGAATGCATCAGAACGGCTTCGAACCCGTCGTAAGACAGAATGACCGTTCCTTCTCCATCCACTCCGGTAGATAAAGCATATCCGTTCGCCTTCACATCCTGCGGCTCGCCAAACAGCACGACAGCAGGATAAATACAATAAATGCCGATATCCATTAAGGACCCGTTGGAAAGCTCAGGCTGAAATGCGTTCAAGACGGTTCCGTTTCTGAATGCGTCATACCGTGAGGAATACTGGCAGTAGCTTGCGGTAAATCTGCGGACGGTGCCGATTTTATGCAAGTGGTTTTTCAGCTCTTTGAAGTTTGGCAGGAAAGTGGTCTTCATTGCTTCCATAAGGACAACACCGTTTTTCTGAGCCGCTGAAATCATCTCTTCCGTTTCTTTTGTATTGGAAGCAAACGGCTTTTCGCAAAGCACATGCTTGCCATGGTTCATAAAGAGAACGGCCTGCTCCTTGTGAAGAGCATTGGGACTGGCTATGTATACAGCGTCAAAGCAATCGCTTGCCGCCATTTCCTGAAGGTTTGAGAAGGTGTGCTCAGCACCGTGTTTAGCGGCAAACTCGGCAGCTCGTTCAGCCGACCTTGAATAAACAGCTGTCAGCTGAACATCCTTTATTTCCGCTGCCGACTCAAGAAAGCGGTCTGTAATCCAGTTGGTTCCTATTATTGCAAAACGTATCACTCTTATCGCTCCTTTTGTATCATATAGATAAATTATAGCTCAAAATGGAGAAAAGCACATGATAGAACTGACTACAGTTGTAAACAAGAAGGTTTTTCCAGCAATGAACGGTTTTTATTTTTCATTATAGGGACGATAGTGTACAATTTAATTAAACTATGTATGACGGAGGAACGATAGTGGAGACGTTGCAAACATGGAGCGGCAGATTCAAGCAATTCTTCTTGGACAATAAGTTTGTTTTATTTTTGCTTGTGCTGTTGTTAATTGGTTTAAATATTCTCGTTTTTACAAAAACATCATTTATTTTTACCCCGATTATTGTTCTTCTCAAGACAATTTCACTTCCGATTATTTTAACAGGCATCGTTTTTTATCTGTTAAACCCAGTCGTCGATTTCCTTGAGAGAAGAAGAGTAAGAAGAATCTATACGATTTTCCTGTTATACCTATTGATTATCGGACTGATCACGATCACAATTGTGTCCATTATCCCCTTTTTAAAAGAACAAATTATGAGTTTGATTGATAACATCCCGAGGTATGTGGATGTCGTTGAAAGTCAGACGAAACAGCTGATCGGCAGCAACTTCGTCAATCAGGCCCAGCAAACGATGAACATCAATATATCTGATCTTGCAACAAAGATTTCAGACCAGGCAGCTACGATTGTAAACAGTACTTTCACCGGCGTTGGGAATTTTATCGGCGCTCTGACTGAGGTTATTATTTCGATCATTACGGTTCCGTTTATTCTTTTCTATTTATTAAAAGATGGAAAGAAATTGCCGGTCTATATACTGAAGTTTGTGCCGACACGATTAAAAGAACAGACATACACAGTCTTAAGCGAAATGAATCATCGGTTAAGCTCTTATATCAGAGGCCAGATCATTGTCAGCTTCTGTATCGGTTTTTTGCTGTTTATCGGATATTTGATTATCGGGCTGGATTATGCTTCGCTGCTTGCCTTCATTGCGGCTTGTACGAGCATCGTTCCATATTTAGGGCCGACGATTGCCATTACGCCAGCGATTATCATCGCCATAGTGACATCGCCGCTCATGCTGCTTAAGCTGGTGATCGTATGGACCATTGTTCAGCTGATCGAAGGGAAGCTGATCTCTCCGCAAATTATGGGGAAAAACCTTCACATCCACCCGATTACGATTATTTTTCTGCTGTTAACAGCCGGCAAGCTGTTTGGTGTGGTTGGAATCATTCTTGCCATTCCGGGCTATGCAGTTGCAAAAGTCATTACGACACATTTATTTGACTGGTTTAAAATGCGGTCACATTTATACGACGAAGAGAAAAATGAAAATTCGTCAGGTCATAAAGTGTGATTTTCGTTTATAGTTATATAAGACGGGCTTTCCATTTATGGAAAGCTCCCGTTATGTAAAAAATAAATGTCTAATGGGGAGAATCAAAATCATGACTCTATGGGAATTGTTTGTAGCTGCCATTTTAGGGATCGTAGAAGGATTAACAGAGTACGCGCCGGTTTCTTCGACAGGACATATGATCATAGTAGACGATATTTGGCTTAAATCAAGCAATCTGATGTCAGAAGAAGCTGCCAACTCATTCAAAGTGGTGATTCAGCTTGGCTCTATTTTAGCAGTGGTCATTGTGTTTAAAGACCGGATTTTGAATTTGCTCGGATTGAAAAAGAATATTACCAGCGACCAGAAGCAGGGGCATAAATTAAGCATTGCGCAAATTGCCGTCGGACTTGTGCCTGCAGCTGTTCTCGGCTTTTTGTTTGAGGATTACATTGATGAATATTTATTTTCCGTTAAAACCGTTGCCATCGGTTTAATCGCTGGGGCAGTCCTCATGCTTTTTGCTGATTGGGTAAATAAACGGAAAACAGCGACAGACACCCTTGACCGCATTTCCTATAAGCAGGCGATAGGAGTCGGCTTATTCCAATGTCTTGCCCTTTGGCCAGGTTTCTCGCGTTCCGGCTCGACCATTTCCGGAGGTGTTATTCTCGGATTGAATCACCGAGCGGCAGCCGACTTTACGTTTATTATGGCAATGCCAATCATGATGGGCGCAAGCTTTTTAAGCCTTGTGAAGCATTGGGACAGCTTAAGCTCTGATTTGATGCCGTTTTTCATCGTTGGCTTCATCTTCGCCTTTGTTGTCGCGCTATTCGTCGTCCGTTTCTTCTTAAAACTGATTAATAAAGTCAAACTCGTTCCATTTGCAATCTACCGAATCATCCTCGGTGTGATTTTACTTTTAATCATGATGTAACTCCAAAAATAAGGCTCTTTCCGGAGCCTTATTTTTTCTGTCAATTCAAGAGAAACCGCTTGTTTTTCAAAAAAAAATCATCTATAATAAACATGACGTTACATACGGGGCCATAGCTCAGCCGGGAGAGCGCTACGCTGGCAGTGTAGAGGTCAGGGGTTCGAGCCCCCTTGGCTCCATACCTTTAAACCCTTATTCTATAAGGGTTTTTTTGTTTGTCAGGAACAGAGCCAATTACCCAAAAAAGCAATTGGGGACAAATTGGGGACCAAAATTTTATTTTGGGGTCATTTAGTTGCTTTTCACCTTCAAATTAGGGTTAAATTGATCAAAATATTGAGCTGTCTCATTTTCAAGTTTTTCGGTAACATGGCCGTAAATATCAGATGTTATTCTTCTACTTGCGTGACCGGCACGTTTTTGAATTGCACTCATATTTTCACCGGCTTCTATAAGGATAGCCACCATCGTATGCCGCAGATCATGGAGCCTAATATCTTTTAGTCCATACTTCTTTTTTATTTTTGCCCACTTTGCAGTGGGGGTAGTGTAGTAATATGGCTTTCCTATTCCATTATGAAAGATGTATTGATTGTTCTCACCTTCCCAGGCATCACCGAGCATAAGTTTTTCCTTCTTCCACATGCGATAATACTTTGCTAAATCCTCCATATAGAAATCTGGCATTTTAACAAAACGTTTTGAGCTGCGAGATTTAGGTGCTTTTACAAGCGGCTGCCCGTTGACTGTTTTAGAGATTGAGCGATTTACATAGAAGCCGCCTCTGTTCCAATCCACATCCAAGTGCCATTGAAAGGCAAGTCCTTCACCACGCCGTAAACCGCCGATCATTGCACCCAAAAAGTACAAACGCCATTTTATATCAATTTCGTATAAAACCCGGATACATTCTTCTGCTTCATCAGTCTGAAAATATTGCATTTCTTTTGGTTCCACATGTGGCTGACTTAATCCCTCCATAGGATTGTCTTTAATGAGTTTCCATTCTTCTGTGGCTGTCTTGAAGATTGCCTGTAACGTTTGAAATACATCAAGAATCGTTCTATCACCAAGCCCGCCAGACTTTCCATCTTTTCGAGCCCCATCTTTAGATAAATCATCTATAAAATCAACAATGTGTAAGGTTTTTATTTTATCTATTTGTTTATGTCCAAATGCAGGGAGGATGTGGTTGTGTAAGTGAGTTGAGTATTTCTCGGATGCTTTATAAGAGTAAGGTTTTCCACTTTTATTAAAGAGTTTCTTTTCAACCCATTTCCCTGCAAATGATTCGAATGTAGCTTTTTCAGGAGCAATATACTCGCCGGCCTCTACTTCAATTCTGAAACGGTGCAGCTGATCCTCGAGGTACTCCTGTAATTTCCGTTTAGACTTTAATATTTTTGGATCTTCGATACGAATCGATTTCTTTCTTCTATCCCTTTTTCCGTTTGCGTCATAACCATTTTCGACAATTAACCTAAAAGATTTTTCACTGCGTCTTTCAATACTAGCCATGTGGCTACCTCCTTGTTCTAATAATTTAGTTGATAGAGCTTTTGATGCCAGAGAATAGAAAACTGTTTTCTTTTGTACATTTCAAGCCGTTTAGCTGCGAAAGGATATGTGACGTTAAAAGTATCCCCAATTAACTTTATAGCCTCCGATTGCATGCGCGGCAACGAAATCTTTTCGAGCATAAATGTCGGTATACAAAAGTGATACATGAAACTATTAGCCTGGTACTCTTGCAACTGACGGAACATACGATTCATATTGAATTGGTTCCCGCAGTGTTTAACCACATGCCCTAGCTCATGTACAAAGTCCTCCCATTGTTGTTGACGAGAAGTCCTTGAATCCAAAACCATGCTATAAAGACCATTTATACAAAACATGCTGCTACCTTTTTTTTCGTAGTGTATCCAGATCTGAAAAGTAGCTGCAATCCGTTCCATGTCAATATCTTCAGGAGTAAGCATATTCAATTTTGTATAAATCTTCTTTACTTCTTCTTCTAGATGAGATAACTGAATAGTCATAATAGCACCACCTGATGGGAATGTATGTTCTGTTTTTGGTGTGAAAGAAAAGCCCTTCAAAGGGCTCTCCGTTACGCTGCTGTCGTCGTTGTTTTGTCTCTTCTTGCGAGTCCCATTATGCCTGAGATAATTAGAAGAACAGCAGGCAGTAAGTAGAATAAAGAAATACAAATCAGGCCACCGATACCAGATATAAGAAGTAAAATTCCGCCCAATTTTGCTTTCTTTCTAATAATTACAGAAGCAACAATACCAAGAATGGAGAGGAAGATAGCGCCCCAACCTAAACCGATAATATCGCTTGTGCCAGATGAGTTAAAAGAGGCATCAAGACCACCAACAATTAACGCCAAAAAGGCTCCAATAAACCCGAAAATTCCACCAATTAGACCTAAAACAAATTCAGTTGTTCTTTTCATTTCAAAATCCCCTTACTTAACTGGTACTGTGATTGATACTGCTTTGTTATTCATGAAGTCATCAGTTGTAACATCACCGAAGTTCAATTTGATTTCTTTAACGCTATCAACATCAATTTCTTTTCCATCAGGAGCTGAAAACTCAAGAACTCCTTCTTGTTTAACGCCACCTTGAACTTCACCGCCAACTTCTCCATCAGTTAAGAACATATTTGCAGATAATTGCATGCTACCGATAACTGCATTTCCTTGGTCTGGATAAAAATTTAGAACCTTATCAGTAGTATTTTCAATGTTTATTCCAACGTTTATCTTGTCTTTCATGATCTTTACATCGCCCAGGTTAACTTTCATTCCCAGAGCTTCAGCAGATTGTTTGCTCGCATCGACTTTTTTAGAGCCGTCATCTTTAGTCTCTTCAGTTTTTTTGTCTTTTGAATCACTGCTCCCTGTAGAGACATCATCTGTCGAGCTACATGCTGCCAACGCTAATGCTAGTCCTAAAGACATGAATAATAAGAACCACTTTTTCAACCTAATTCCCCCAGTTCATAAAATATAATACCTATTAATAATCGGCTAAAACTGACAAAAATTCAAGAGGATTTTGCCAAAAATGTTAATAGATTCATAAAATTAATGGGGGTAAGATGGTGAATTCACTTAACGGATCACCTCAAAATTTGCGGTTCAAAGAAAAAATAACCTCAGAGATCACCTCAAAAATTGAGGTTGAAATGGTTTCAACTGAATAGTTTACCTCAAATTTTGAGGCGAAGTGTTCAGCATTAATTAAACTAAACAAAACAATAATAATAAATAAAGAATAATGTGTTTGTTATGTAATTATTTTTTGCTTCTGTTTACTCTTCAGGCGAATTTGGAATTTTACGTCCTTTTGCTTTTTCTTTCTCTTTCAGGTAATTGATAAAGTCAATAGTTTGTCTGCGGGCTTCCTCAGAAAAATCTGCTGCTTCTTTAAAAGCTATTTGCAGATCCGGATCATTAATGAGGTCTGGAGAAACCGGAGTGTTAACGGTCATTGAATCATTATCCGTTCTTCCAAGTAAATAATCTGCTGTAGTTTGTAAAGCGTCTGCTAAATCACTAAGCATTTCATTAGAAGGAGTGCTGTATCCAGTCTCATAGTTTGAGATTGTAGTTTTCTTCGTGTTAACTTTTTCTGCCAGTTGGGTTTGAGTTAAACCCAAATCTTTTCTCCGTTGTTTTAATCTTTTAGGAAGCATTATCTACCACAACCTATCACATAAGTTCAAATATATTGTACATCAATATAATGTAAAATAAACATAAGTCCAAAAAAATCAAACTTTTAGGTTGACATCCAAGAAAGTTGGATTTATACTAAGCTTAACAGTTCAACAAACTTGGATTTCAGGTGGTGAAATAATGAAAAACCAAAATTTGATTTTAGCTAGAAAGGCAAAGGGCTATACCCAGGATGAATTAGCTTTAATTTTAAATTGCAAAAAGACAACAATAAGCAACTGGGAGAACGGGGTATCAAATCCTACATTGCCTATTGCATTTAAGCTATCTGAAAAACTTGGACGTGATATAAACGAGCTTTTTTTAAATTTAAAAGTCCAAGAAACTCAAACAACAAACACAGCATAGGAGGTTACGAAATGACTCGCAACACAATGACCGTGCAGGAAGCTGCTGAATACCTCGGTGTTCATCACGATACGATTTACACAATGGTTCGCGAAAAAGAAATTCCACACTTTCGAGTACGCACACGTATTTTCTTCACTAAGCACAACATAGATGCGTGGATCGAAGCGCAGGAACAAGCAAATATGAAACAAGCGCAATAGCAAAGGACCTACTGAACGAAAATTTCCGTTTAGTGAATGACAACTCTATTAAGGAGGTTCATGAATGAATCAATTGCAAATGTTCAAAAATGATTTATTCGAAGTTGCTGCCAAGATTGAAAATGACCAAATTCTTTTTGATGCTGAAAGAGTTGCAAGATCATTAGGGATCATACAAGAAAAGAACAACAAACAATATATCCGTTGGGAACGAGTGAATGAGTATTTACCACAGTCTTCCCCAGAAGTGGGGAAAGGTGATTTCATCCCTGAACCACTGGTGTACAAGCTAGCTTTCAAAGCATCTAATCAAATTGCTGAGCAATTTCAAGACTGGTTAGCAATCGAAGTCATCCCGACAATCAGAAAAATGGGCGGCTACGTTGCAAATGACGAGTTATTCATCCAAACATATTTGCCGCAAGCTGATGAAAATACAAAGCTGCTTTTCAAAACTACTCTTCACACTATGAAAGAGCAAAGCAAGCAAATAGAAACCATGAAACCGAAAGTGATTTTCGCTGAGGCGGTTGAATCGTCCGAGTCCTCTGTGCTTGTTGGTGAATTAGCGAAAATCATCCAGCAAAACGGTGTAGATATCGGGCCGAACAAATTATTTCAATGGTTACGCGACAATGGGTACCTGATTCGCAAAAAAGGTGAATCATTTAATCTCCCAACCCAACGCAGTATGGATATGGGCCTATTCGAAATTAAGAAAAGAACTGTAAACAACATTGACGGCTCAATCAGAACCACGCGCACACCAAAGGTAACCGGTAAAGGACAGATTTATTTTGTAAATAAATTCATGTCGTCTCAATCGGCTTAATCCCCTTCACTCCACAACTTTGAGGAGTGAGGTGTAGATCTCCACAATTTTGGGGAGATTCATTACTTAAATTTTACCAATTAAAACTAAATATATCAGGGGGCGAACTTATGTCGAACAATCCATACAATATGGACAATTTACCAATCATACTCAAAACAGAGCGGAAGAGAGCGAGGCTGTCGCAGTACCAAATAGGAAAGATTATTGGTAACAGAGATCAATCGTATGTCTCTAATATCGAAAACGGCATTTTTCCTTTAACACCTGAGCTGTGTATCAAGTGGTTTGAAGCCTGCGAAGCCTATGAACACATTGATCTTGTACATTACCTGTTTAAGCTGCATCCGACAGCAGCGGCGCCTATTGATCCAGCATTAAATGAGAGTGCAAGTAGTGCGGTTATCAATATGATTCATCAGCTCGAAGAGGCATTGCAAGCCACAAAGCACTTGGCACGATGGTTAGCAAATGACCGGCCGGGCAGAACTGGAGAACTACCGATGAGTGATATCAAGCAAATCTTTGATCTAATTCCAGCAAATAAAACACTCATTTACTCTTTAGTACGGAACTACGGTTTGAAGATGCCTGAACTGGCTGACAGGTGGACGCGCAAAGCGTTAATGGATCAGGTTGCAATGTCTAAACAAGAGGAAAGGCAGGCGGTTTTAGTATGAAAACTAATCAGTTTTTGAAGTCAGATGTAGAGTCAGCTAAAAGAAAAATCGAATCTGCGGAAGAGCTCTCTATCATGCTTTCAGAGGCATTGCGTGATGGTGATTATGAAGAGGCCATTAGTCTCGCAGGAAGCATCAAAGTTCTCACAGAGGATATCAGCCGACTGGCGAATAAAGGTCGATTGTATGAAACAGCTATGAAAATGCAACAGCGGGGCATCAATTTGGCAGTGATAAGTAGGTGTTTGGGATGAATCTCAGAAAATTTGAGCTCGCGGCAAGCTTCTTGCGACATGCCCAAAAGGCGGCATATTCAGAGGAAGATATCAAAGGAGCTGTGAGCATTCTGCATAAGGAATTTTACTCTTTAGAAAATGCAATCGACAGTCTTGCTGAACTTGCTAAAGCAAAAGAAGGAGCTGAGAAGATTGAACATCGAAAACCCAATGATTCTGAACAACTGGCACGACAGGCTGACTGAGCCAGAAACACAAAAGGATTTTTTCGGGGATGAAGTGACACCAGTTGATGATTATGTAATCGATTGTGGCGCGGTGATCTTGAGAGAGAACCTTGATCGTTATCTGAGAGAACAGCTTGGTTTCCAGTTTGTAAACGGGCAATAAGCCAGGCTAAAGGGGGACTCACAATGAAGAATGATTATGAAATAAGAGGGGAAATCACAGCAATTTTTCTCATTGGTAAACATGGCTTCTTAGAAACAATTATAGACACTGCTGATCTACAAAAAGCAAAAGAGTTTAATGGATACTGGCATCCTTTACTAGATAAAAAAACTGATTCTTTCTATGTAGGCGGGAGTTATAAAAAAGGTAATGGGAACTGGGCTTCTATTAGATTGCATCGTTGGTTAATGAATCCCTCAGATGATCAAGTGGTTGATCACCGGAATCATGACACTTTAGATAATCGACGCGCGAATTTGCGTTTATGCTCAATTGGAGAAAACAATAGAAATCGAAAATACAGTAAACATAATACAAGTGAATACAAAGGAGTTGGTTGGCATAAAACCAACGGGAGATATCGAGCACGTATAAAATTCAATGGAAAATCAATTCATCTTGGTTACTTTAAAACAGAAATAGAGGCAGCTGAGGCTTATAACAAAGCGGCTATTAAATTTCATGGTGAATTTGCAGAAATAAACAAGTTAATACAAAAATGACCCGTGCTGGTAACACGAGTCATTAGGTAAGGCGTTTTGACTTAAATAGTTACTTAATTATACCAAAACGCCTCATAAAAATCAATGGAGGTTGTTGGATGTGACTGAATCTCAATTAAAGCAAGAAAACGAGTATTTAAAACAGCAATTAGATCATATGAAGGAGGTCTATAAAGAAAACATGTCTCTTCATATGGCTGTTAAACAGGGTGAGCAGTTAAGAACTAAATTGGATGCATATTTACGAGCGGATGATCGGGTTTATAGTCCTCGTTTCATAACACCCAAACAAAAGGGATATATAGCAGCGCTTTTCAAAAAGCATGGTTTGGCTCCACTCAGTAAAGCGAAACGAAAAGTGGTTAGGCGCTTTAATGGGGGCGGTTTGCTATCAGAACACGAAGCACACCAAATTATACAAATGTACAAGAAGAAAGCAGGTGCTAAATAATGGCTAAAGCAGTAAAAGTGGCATTCAGCGAACGCGCGGAGGATCAGCAACGTTTGAGACAGGTCGGCGGTTCAATTGTATTCGCCAAAAACGGTAAAGCGCAGTTTAGTTTCCCTTCAATGGATCACTACCGGGAATGGCAGCGCCTTGGTGCGGAAGAGTACAGAAGAAAGGTGGGACTGCTCTGATGCTTGCACAAGTTTACATGCCTACGGACAACATGACGGAGGATCAATGGCTTGAGGCTCGGCGTGCTGGCATCGGGGGTTCCGATGCTGCGGCAATTGCTGGGCTGAGTAAGTGGAAAACGCCAATGTCAGTTTATCTGGACAAGCTCGGACAGGCACCTCAAGAGCATATAACCAGTGAGGCGGCATATTGGGGGCACATTCACGAAGAAACCGTTGCCCGTGAATTTTCAAAGCGGACTGGCAAAAAGGTTCGGCGGCGAAAAGCAATCTTACAGCATCCTGATTACCCGTTTATGCTTGCGAACGTTGATAGATTAGTAGTCGGCGAACGAGCAGGACTGGAGTGCAAAACAGCATCAGAATACCTGAAAAGTGAATGGGACGGCGAGGAAGTGCCGGACGCGTATCTGGTCCAATGTCAGCATTATATGGCTGTTACCGGGTTAAGCGCTTGGTGGATCGCTGTTCTGATTGGCGGGAACAAGTTCATTTACAAAAAGGTTGAACGAGACGAAGAGCTCATTGCATACCTGATTAAAATTGAACAGGACTTCTGGAAAAACCATATCGAGAATGAAATCCCTCCTATGTTTGATGGTTCTGAGGCTTCTGCTGAGCTTTTAACGCATATGTACCCTGTAGGATTCGAAGATGAAACAGAGCTTCCTCTGGCGGCAAATAAGCTAATTGAGCAATACAAATCAGCTAAGGCTGAGGAGAAAGAAGCCAAAGAAAGACTCAAAGAAGCTGAGAATCAATTAAAAGGGATGCTCGGGGAGTATGAGGTAGGCAATGCTGAAAAAGCGCTTGTTACTTGGAAAACCGTTACGACAAAACGTTTTGATACAAATGCATTTGCTGCAGAACACCCTGAGCTCTTTGAAAAATTCAATAAAGTATCGACTCATAGAAGATTTAATGTGAAGGAGATAAAAGACAATGGCTAAAAACGAGGATATCAGAAATAAGCTGCAAAACAGAGCAGGCGGCGCGCCTACTGAGAAGCCACCGACTCCAGCTCAAACCATAACGGCATATCTAGAAAAAATGGCACCGGAGATCCAAAAAGCATTGCCTGATCACATTAAGCCTGATCGCTTGGCTCGTATTGCATTAACCACAATACGTACTAACCCAGCACTTTTAGAATGTAGTGTTCCATCACTTCTAGGAGCAGTGATGCAGTCGGCACAATTAGGACTTGAGCCTGGTTTAATTGGTCATTGTTACTTTGTTCCATTCTGGAATAAGAAAGAAAAAAGGCGCGATGTGCAATTCATTATAGGCTACAAAGGAATGATTGACCTTGCAAGACGATCAGGACATATCGAAAGCATCTATGCTCATGCCGTTTACGAATCAGATAAATTCGACTACGAACTGGGCTTGCATCCTAAGCTGGTTCATAAGCCGGCTACAGGACAAAGAGGTGAGATAACACATGTGTATGCAGTTGCTCACTTCAAAGACGGCGGTTATCAATTCGAGGTATTCAGTAAAGAAGATATTGAAAAAACACGCAAACGAAGTAAAGCAAGTGATAACGGACCTTGGCAAACAGACTATGAAGAAATGGCAAAGAAAACAGTCATTCGGAGAATGTGGAAATACCTTCCGATCAGCATAGAAATTCAGCAACAAGTTGCACAAGATGAGACGGTTCGGAAGGATGTAACAACAGAAGCCCAGTCCGTATATGACGATAATGTTTTAGATTTAGGCGGAAATCAGCTTTTGAGTGAGCCTGAACAGTCAAATGAAAAACCAAGTGCGCAGGATGCTGATCCTTTTGACGGCAAGCCTGTAGACATCAGTGACGATGACCTCCCATTTGATTGAGATCGGTATCCCCTTCTGTTACAAGTGGCTAGCGGAAGGGGCGCCAAATCGCGCGCAGCTGTTCCGTGCTTATGTTGAAGGCTATCTAAAGACAAATGAACCTGGCTTACGTTTAGTCCGCATCAGCGGAATGACAGCACTGTGTGAAAGGAAGTAGGTGAGCCATGAACTACCTGAAAGAAATGAACGGCTTCATGAATTGGCTAGAAACGAACCCGTTGTCTGCTACAACTCAAGCATTATGGTTTCATCTTTTGCACATCAACAACAAGGCGGGGTGGCGAGAGTGGTTCACTACTTCAAATACCACTTTGCAAGCAAAGATTGAGATTTCCGAAAATACGTTGATCAAACACCGAAAGATGCTGATTGAGCTTAAAAGAATTGAATATAAGCCGCAGGGAAGGAAGGCAGGGCAATACAGGCTGATCTCATTTGAAACGCCTGTAACGGAGCAGGAACCATCTAAAAAGCCCTTTTCGGAACCGGCAACAACATCACAAGAAACGCAGGAGGTTGATCCAAAAATGAAAAATGCTTTTGAGCTATTTGAAAATAAGGTGGCTCGTTCAATCGGTTCTATTGAGGCGCAAAGAATTGGCTACATGGTGGATGATTATGGCGAAGAAAAGGTCATAGAAGCAATGAAATTGGCTTTCAGAAATAAAGGCAGCAATGTTGGTCTGAACTACATTGAAGCAATCCTGTCCAACCCATTAGGCCAAAAGAGAAAGGAGAAACAACAATATGGCTATAAACAAAGCAGTCAGCATAGATACAGCGTTCCAAGCAATGATGAAGGGTCTTCAAGCAAAATCGCGTTCTTGGGAAATGCAACAGGCCGGATCAGAAGAAAAGGTTGAATACAGCTGCCTTGAGTGTAAGGATCGCGGCGTTGTGATTTATCGGGTTCATATGGACACAAAATGGAATTTAGACAAACAGCTTGATCTATTAGTGCCTGAGAGCATGGTACCCGAAGATGAATTCCTTTCAGGAAAGGTTTGCACACCGGATAAGGCCCGGGAATGGAAAACGACGTATTCCAAGCAATGTGAGTGTGTGAAACGAAAGAAAATATCACGCCTCATGGCAGCCAGCGGCATTACTGAGGAATTTGAAAATCTGCTGTTCGGCAACTTCAAATTAGATGGCAAGCCCCAAATGATCAAAGATGCCTATGAATGTGCGGTCGAATACTTCAAAGACTTTGAGAAGGTCAGGGGAGAGCGTGCCAACAGCATTGCTCTGCTGGGGCAGCCGGGCAGCGGTAAAACCCATCTGCTAACGGCCATTATGAACAACCTCATTAAGAAGAGGTCCACTCACTGTCTGTACTTCCCTTACGTTGAGGGCATGAGTGATCTGAAAAATGACTTTGACCAGCTGGAAACAAAGTTGAATGCCATGAGAAAAGCAGATGTGCTGTTCATTGATGACTTATTCAAGCCAGTTGATGGGAAGCCAAGGGCAACTGAATGGCAAGTCGAACAGATCCAGTCAGTTGTGAATTATCGCTACCTGAACCATAAACCTCTGCTGATCTCTTCTGAGCTCACAACGGACGATCTGCTGGACGTTGACGAGGCGCTGGGGTCACGGATTTACCAGATGTGCAAATATTACACGGTGATCATTCAGGGAAACCGGATGGAATTAAATCATAGATTGGGTGATTGGGATTGAACGAGAAAACGAACGTTATAGGATCCAAAGGAATGTATTTGTTCGGACCGGCTGAACAAAAGGGCGGCAAGGACCTCACACCGGCTATCCGGGTGCTTGAGGAAAAGATCAAACAAATGGAGCTGATGCGCAGTGCTTAAAGCGGTGATCCTGCTGCCGGCCATCATACTGACGGCGCCGTACAAGGAGAAGCAGATTCAGCAATGGGAAGAGAATGACGGGAGGTAATGAGAATGAGGGAAATCAAGTTTCGTGCTTGGATAAACGAAGAAAGCAGTTGGCATCGTGATAGCGGAGTGGATACGCCTTGTATGGAGTATGATTTTGCCTTCGAAGAATACATGACGGTTAATCAGGAGCTTTATAAAATGCAGGCAGATAATCATATTTTGATGCAATACACCGGATTGAAGGACAAATACGGCCGAGAGATTTATGAGGGGGATTGTTATACAGCAAAACATAAGTCAGGGAAGGTTTATACAGGTCAGGTCAAATATGAATTATCGTTTGTTTTTGATATTAAGGGTTTTGAAGAATTGTTCATTAACGGAGTAGGAGCCGTGAAAACTAACCGTACCTTTGATATACATTCGTTTATCAAATGGTTTGATGAAGTCGAAGTCATCGGCAACATTTATGAAGAGCCTGAGCTTTTGGAGGCATCACATGCCAGCAAATAAGTACGGCGCAAGAAAAACACAGGTAGACGGCATTACGTTCCACAGCATCGCTGAAGCCAAATACTATGAGCAGCTGAAATGGCTCAAGGTGAGCAAGCAGATAAAGGATTTTAAGCTGCAGCCACGATTCCTGCTGCAAGAGGCATTCAAAAAGAACGGCAAAACTTTTCGGAAGATTGAATATATTGCAGATTTTGAGGTTCATAATTTGGACGGCAGCATCGAGATCATTGACATCAAGGGTGTGGAAACAAAGGAATTCGCCATCAAACGCAAGTTGTATGAGCGGCTTTATGATACGCCACTCAAGGTGCTGGCTCTTGATCAGTCACTTGGCTTCATCGAGCTGGACGAGCTGAAAAAACTCAAAAGAAAGGCGGGAAAGTCCTCTGTTAAACGTGGTAATCGCAGACGATCGGCCGTTGTGGGTGCAGGAAGAAGATAAGCTCATGGCCTGTATGACACGTTGCTCTCAGTTTAAGGCATGTGCCAGCCGAATGGGTTCTGATTGCAAGAAGCTCGGCGGCACGGAAATTCCCAAAATCAATGGAGGAGGCAGATACCATGGAACAGCAAAGCATCAATCCTTACAAGCCAGGACCGGTTGAAGAGTGGAAGATGACACCGGAACAGCTGGCCGAATACGTGAAAAAACCCCCGATCGTTTACCGGGAGGATCTGAAACCATCGCCAGCATTCACCATGGTTGGATGGAAACCGGATCACTATTAAACACAAAAAAAGCACCGAAGCGTTAGCCCCGGAGCTTTGATATGAACTGGTACTTCTATCATAGCACAGGGGGCGCTAAGAATGTACAACCCAAGAGAAATTAATTTAAGCAAAGATACAACAATCGAACAGGCAATTGAGCCGGGCAAAATACAGATCATCGTTTTAGACGGGAACGAGGGCACTGCACATGTCCTTGAGGCCCCGGAACATGGAGAAACAATCATTCAAACAATTAAGGGCGGTCTGTCTCGCTTAGATTATAGGATCGGCCACAAATTCAAATAGCAGGGGCTTTCCCCTGCGGGGGAGGAACGGGCATGAAAGAGAGAATTGAACGTTTAAAAAAACTGACATATATTCCTCAGAAGGAAATTGCTTGGCTTATTGAGCAAGCTGAACTGGCTGTTAAGCAGCAGGAAATCATCGAGGAAAACAAGCGCCAGCAGGATGTAACGGTTCATCAATTCCGGCAGGCACAAAAGGACATTCAGTATCTAAGCGGCGATAGGAAGCGATACAAACAGGCATTGGAGAAGATCATTACCAATCTCAATTTTGCGATAACAGTTGCTCAAAATGAATTGGAGGGTGATGTGAAATGAATTCATACAAACAAATTTGCCCGTACTGCGGTTGCACAGAAGAAGAATGCTATGCCAACTGGGATTCGGACAGCGACGGAACTGTAACGTGTTCGAAATGCAATAAAGATTATTATTCTATGCCACAGTATCGCTTCGAGGGTTGGCAGCTCGAAAAAATTTGTGGAGAATGCGGCGAAAAAGAAAGTGAATGCTTTTGCGAGGGGGAAGAAGAATGATCCCTTTACAAGTTGAGCTTCAGCGGGCAGTCAAAGCCACGAAAGACGAAGCGATGACAGTTGAGCAGGCGGCGGAATATTTGAAAGTCCATCCAGATTACATACCGGTACTTGTGGCAAAGTCAGACGATCTGAAAATGATCGGTGATGAAACAATCATTGCTAAGCGTGATAAGACGAATGGCTGGCTTCTTGGGGCTATTGCGGTGGTTTTATTCTTTGCTATCGCGGTTCTGCCGGGGATAGGGGGTTAATGGATGGGGTTTCCGAGAATTTTACACTATCCAGGCAGTAAATGGTCAATGACAGATTGGATCATTAGCCATATGCCCGAGCATAAAACATACGTTGAACCTTTCTTTGGATCCGGAGCATTGTTTTTTAATAAGCAGCCTTCGACCATTGAAACGATAAATGATCTGGATAGCAGCGTGGTCAATCTTTTCAAGGTGATTCGGGACCATCCGGAAGAGCTTGCAAGATTGATCGAATGGACGCCGTTATCTAGAGAGGAGTATTACGGCTCCTATGACTCTGAATCAGGCAATGAATTAGAGGACGCCCGCCGATTCCTTATCCGTTGCTGGCAGGCCATAGGAGCAAAAACAAGTGATCGGACAGGCTGGCGGAGCCTTATCAGCAGTAACGGGCCTGACACGGCTAAAGAGTGGGGCAAACTGCCGGCAAAGATATTGTTAGTAGCCAAGCGATTGAAAGAGGCACAGATTGAACATCAGCCGGCTGTCCAGCTGCTTGAAAGATATAAGCGAAAAGAGGTTCTTGTTTACGCTGATCCTCCTTATATCATCGAGACGCGGACAAAGCGGCATTACAAGCATGAAATGACAATTGATGATCATGTTGAGTTACTTGAAACATTGGACAAACACCCTGGTCCTGTTCTTCTCTCAGGCTATGCTCATCCAGTTTATGATGAACGGCTCAAACATTGGAAAAGAGAAGTCCGGCAAGTATCGGCCGAAGCAGGTGCCAAGCGTGAAGAGGTTTTATGGGTAAATCCGGTTGCTGCTGAACAAAGTTACTTTCAGCAATCTTTATTCAGCTTGGATGCGCGGCCATGATCGAATACAGCTGCCCTGAATGTGGTCACAACGAATTAGATATAAAAATCCGCCCAGATGAACGCTGCCCTAAATGCGGCTGCGGCATGGGCGTTGAGGAGGAAATAGCGTGAATCTACAAAAAATGTTCGAAATGCAAAAGGCGCTTGATGAACGGATCATAAAAGAAAAGGGGCTTAAAGGTCAGGACTTGCTGCCAAACCTCATTCTTGCCTTACAAGTAGAGCTGGCCGAGTGTGCGAATGAATGGCGCGGCTTTAAACATTGGAGCAATGACAGGGAGCCAAGAACAAAACATCCGTTAGAAGTTTCACCTAATGGTGCTTTCAGAAAAGGCGGAAACCCTCTACTTGAGGAATACGTGGACTGTCTGCACTTTATCTTGAGCATTGGGAATAGAATTGGATTTGATAATGGTGCTACGATTCAGCAGATCATGAGACGGGCAGAAGAAAGGGAATTAGAAACAAATATCGGTATTGTAAAAGCATTTTCACGTTTAATGTCACTTGTGTTCGGTTTCTATTTTTGGATTGAGAATGAGGGAACTTATGTAAGGTTTTTTGAACGCTTTTTGAATTTGGGTGAAATGCTTGGATTCACGCCTGAACAGATCGAAGCGGCTTACATGGAGAAAAACGCCGTCAATCATCAGCGTCAGCAGGAGGGGTATTGATGAATCATACCGACAACCCGATCATTTCAGCCGTTATCAGCAAACTAAACGCACAACAGGAAAAGGGGGTTGCCAAGTACTGCCAGCCCGTCCAAGTTAATGCCTATGACTTACGCGGCTGGTTGCAACATGCACTTGAAGAAACTCTTGATCATGCAGTCTATCTGGAAGCAGCTATCCAAACGATCCAAGCGCTTGACGACAATCAAATTATTAAACAAGTTATCAAAGGATTCAATGAAATGGAGGCAGCGCGTGAAAACATCCAACGTTTATATTCTTCCCGGCATTATAACGGGTGGGATCATGCAATGTCACATTTTAAAGAAATTCTTGTATCGGCTCAATTATTGAAGAGGACAGAGGAAGAAGATAAGGAGGGCACGGAGTGATGAAGATAAACAGAAAGCCAGCGCGTGTTTTTGATACAAGAAATAACGCCACGTTGTTCACGGGGACAGAACGGGAATGTATGGAGTTTTCATTAAAAAATTATCCTCATGAAGAATTTCCTCATGTTTTAGTCGGTGTAAATGATGAAGATGAAGAGGAGGATGAATACACAGAATGCCCAAAATGCGGGAATGATCAGCTTATTGAATATGGCGAAATGACGTTAGGGTTTGAGAAGTCTGTGAAAACAGGGAAATTCTTAAAGCGCGATAAAGAAGGATATCCATCTTGGTGGGCGATGAAATGCCGTTGCGGATGGGTAAGCGAAACATTTACCGAATAAGGAGGGAGCGGAGTGACAAGTGAAATGCGATTACAAGCACAGATCGACGTTATCGAAAGAGAAAATAAGGAATTGCGCCGCAGGAATGAGGAATTAGGGCAGACGGTCGAACGTCAGAACAAACAGATAATCTCTCAAAATTGGAGACTGTTGTTTTTCGCTTCATCCTGGATCGTTTATGGAATTGTTAGTGCTATAAAATACTTTTGGGAATAAGGAGGGCGTTGAGTGATGGATAGAAAGTTTGTGAAACAGGTAGGGGCGAGAACGTTCGATGAAGTTGTACAAAAGATGAAAGAGGCCAAGAACCTTGGGTTTTTGGTTGATGTGACTCAGTTTGATGAAGAGCGTATTTTGCATTCGTGGAGTGATGAAGGGGTTTATAGGATAACTCTGTTTGAGCCTGTGAAGGAGGGAGCTGAGTGATGGATAAGCTCAGAGATTGGATACGGCTGAAACTGATTAGTGAAAGAAGTAGAAGCGATGAGTAAAAAACGAGGTATGGCAATATTAGGGCTTGCAATTGCATTCTGTGTAATATTTACATTCGGGCTATATATTTTGTTCAAGCCAGGTTTAAACAAAGAGGATTTTGAAGCAATCATGTATAGCTCAGGTATTCCTGTAGGATTGTTTTCCTTGATGCTATCGATTTTGATATTAGATAAATAATCACTTTCAGGGGGATTGGATGGCACTCAGAATATTTTTTCTGCTGACGGGATGCGGATTCTGGACATATTTCCAACACGATTACCGGCCGGACATGAAAGCGAACATTGCTTTGATCGGGGCAATCATTTCTTTCACGGCTGCGGCTTACTTTAAAGATATTGATAAGTATATAGAGAAGAGGGAAGACAAATGAACGGATTTTCTGAGATTGAACTTCAAATGATTGTTGATGAATTAAAAAAGGGTATGCCTCTACAACTGCAGCTTGTTAGCCATACGTCAAAGCTGATTGTGGCTTACTATAAGGAATACAAAAAGAATCCATATGTGGAGCCGGCGGACGTGGTGCCTCTAGCTGTTAAATCCGGAATGAATCAAATGGGTCTTAATTAGGAGGAGAAAGATGCTAATAGCCTTTAAAATAGCTCTCTTGCTGGTTCTGATAATCTCTCTTGTTGGTGTTGTAGGAGAGGAAAAAGATTTACAGCTGAGAAGTCACTTAACTGCAATATGTATCGCGGCAATCATCGGCAACATTGTTACATATGTGCTGCTTTAACTGAATAAGTCCAAGACGGAAAGCCTGCGGACACTGAACTTACAGCATTAGCGCTGTTTGTTTGGTGTCCGTTTTTTATTTCGCAACTATCTGGATGTCTATCGCGATTACTAACGGTGAAAGGAGTGATGAGACATGAAACAGTCCAAAAAGAAGCCATCACAGAAGAAACAGGAGCGCTCAGATCGTTTCTGGCAATCAATGATGAACACGAACATGCAAACACTCAGACGCGGCAAAGGCGGCGCTTATAAACGCAGAAAGTAAAAGGGGAGTTTCAGGATGAAATACGGATTCGCTTATAAAAACGGAAAGCTTGTAAATATCTTCTGCGGCAAAGAAGAGCTCTATAACGAGTTGAAAGCCTTCTTGGTCAAAACCTTCAGTATCAGCGTGAAAGAGGTATCAAGGCCTCAATATATCGCAGAGCAAAAAGCAAACAACTGGTATGACACTTACTCTATTTAACTATCAGGAGGGAAAGCACTATGACAGATCAAATGATTGCATGGGAGATTGAGGAATGGATTCGTGATTATAAATTCATGCTGCGCGAGATCAAAAGGCTCAACCGTGTGTTGAACAAAGTAGACTTTATTAGCGCAAAGCTCACTGCAAAATACGGGGATGAAGCGAGCATGCCAAGGGGATCAGCAGGCGTCAGTCAGGCTGAATTGCGACAGATGGACCGAAGAGAAAGGCGGCTTCACAAATATGAATCTATTGTGCATTACCTGGACAACGCAATGGAACACATTGAAGAAGAAAAGCACCGCATCGTCTATGATTGCATGATGGAAGGGATGAGCTACACTGCTATTGCAAACCACCTTGATTGCTCCCGGGATACCATCAGAAAGATCAAAACAGCGATAATCGGCAACATCGTCAATAAAGTCAAAGAAGCCAACTTTCTGCAATATTTGAACTCATTTAAATCAGCGGTGTAAAATGGAAGGCAGGACGGGGAGGCAAAATATTCCGCGTCACCACCAATTTCATATAGTGATCTAAAGCTCTATGCCCTTAATGGGTGTAGGGCTTTTTTATATCAAGTAGCAGCAAGCGGAGCGTCATCAGTAAAGGGATGTTCTTTTTATATTCTTTGTAAACTGAGTCCAGTGAATCTCAGACTGCTGGTAAGGCCTCTGAGTATGGGCTCAGTTTAGAGTGAATATCTCCAAAACAAACACGAATTAGAAGGGGGCGGCGGTGAATGTAGATGGCTGAAAAGCACATTCAGGCGTACAAGGATTACGTCAAAGGCTTGAAATACAAGGACCTTGCCGAAAAGTACGGGGTGTCAGTGAACACCATTAAATCGTGGAAGCAGCGGCATGGCTGGGAAAGGAAAAAGGGTGCACCCTCTGAAAAAAGTGTGCACACAAAAAAGGGTGGACAGCCCGGCAACAAAAATGCAATAGGAAACAAAGGCGGGGCGGCTCCGGCGGGCAATCAAAACGCTGTGACTCACGGCTTTTTCTCTAAATTCCTGCCAGAAGAAACGCTTGAGATTATGGAAGAGATTCAGGAGCGTTCGCCTGCTGATATGATATGGGATCAGATACAGATTCAATATGCAGCCATTCTCCGGGCGCAGCGCATTATGTTCGTGCAGGATAAAGATGACCTTGCAAAAGAGCTGAAAAAAGCAAAATACGTTTACCAACCTCAAGAGGACGAAGATGGCAACGAGTATTTTGAAAAGTCTATTGCTGAAGAAGAGCTTGAAATACAATTCGCTTGGGATCGTCATGCAACCTTCCTAAACGCCCAATCTCGGGCAATGGGAGAGCTCAGGAGCTTGATCAAGCAGTTTGACCAGCTGGCCCATGAAGAAGACGAGCGACGCCTTAAATTGGAGCAGATGCGCTTGAATATCGAGAAGGCGAAGAAAGATATTAACGGCGATAACGAAAACTCACAGGAAAATGAAGTTGCTACCATGCTGCGGAAGATGGTGAAACCTCATGGAACTTAACTCCAAGCAACAAGAGGTATGGAATAGCTTTATTGAAGAGCAACCGAAAATCTTAATATGTAGCGGGGCGAAAAGGGCAGGGAAAACATTCGTGCTCCTTTTGACGTTCCTCGGGCATATCAGCAAATATCAAAACATGGGGCTTTCCTTTATCATTGGCGGGGCAACTCAGGCTTCTATAAAGCGGAATATCCTAAATGATTTAGAGCTGATCCTGGGGAAAGAATTGCGCCTTGATAAAGCAAATGCCGTTGAGATATTCGGCAACCGTGTTTATTGCTTTGACGGTGCAAATGCAGACTCATGGAAAAAGGCAAGGGGTTTTACATCAGCTGGCGCATTCTTAAACGAAGCGACGGCACTGCATGATTCATTCGTTAAGGAAGTCATTTCTCGTTGCTCCTATAAGGGTGCAATGGTCATGATGGATACAAACCCTGAAAACCCGATGCACACCGTCAAAACGGATTATATCGACAAAGACGGGCAGCGGCTGAAAAACGGCCGGTTGAATATCCGGTCTTTTCACTTCTCATTGTTTGATAACAACTTTCTTGATCCTGAGTATGTCGAAAGTATTGTTGCTTCAACACCGAGCGGCATGTTTACAGACCGGGACATTTACGGCTATTGGGTTGCTCCGGAAGGCGTAATATACAAGGATTTCAACAAAGACAAGCACTATATCAGTTCTAAAGAGATGGAAAATAAACAAGTCAACTTCACTAAATACTTTGCTGGTGTTGACTGGGGATATGAGCACCCGGGTTCTATTGTCGTAATCGGACAAGATGACCAAGGGTGTTTTTATTTGCTCGAAGAACATTCCAAGCAGCATGAAGAGATTGACTACTGGGTTAAGGTAGCAAAGGACATCAAAGAGCGATACGGCAACATTAATTTCTATTGTGATACAGCACGGCCAGAACACGTTGTTCGTTTCCGACGTGAAAAACTCCGGGCTATCAATGCTGATAAAGCTGTCGTATCCGGTATAGAAGAAGTGGCGCGGCTGTTCAAACAAGAACAGCTTTTTGTGGTTGAAGACAAAGTTGACCGGTTTAAAAAAGAAATCTTTATGTATGTCTGGAATCAGAAGACAGGCGAACCGGTTAAGGAATGGGACGATGTTCTGGACTCTATACGTTATGCCCTTTATACGAACAACAAACCAATGAGACGAAAAGTGAAGGGGGGATCATTGTGAATCATTTGATAGATAAGATCGGAGTTTCAGGCATTACACCTGAATTGATTGCAGACATCATCGAAGCGCATAAAAGCGATCATGATAGAATGAAAAACTTATATGACCGATACAAGGCAGAGGTTCAGGGCGTGCCGATCTTAACCAGAGAAGCCATTGAATATGAGGATTTCGAGACCGGCCATGTTAAGCGGATAGATCATAAGGTCAATAACAAGCTTAATAACTCATTTGATTCAGACATTGTTGATACGAAGGTGGGCTATCTCTTCGGGCATCCGATCACTTATGAGTTTGACGATAAGCGAGAGACTGGCACTACTTCGACCGGAAAGCAGATGATTGATGACTTCAACACTCTGAATAATATTGCTGACGAAGATAGTGAATGGGGAAAGATGGCTACCATTTGCGGTTATGGAGCTCGGCTGGCTTACATTGACCGATCCGGTAACGAACGAGTCAAAAATATTGAACCATGGGAAGCTGTTTTCCTCAGCGATGGGAATATTCATGAACCAGAATATGCGTTGCGTTATTACGAGACATATAACGGGCAGCAAAAAGCGGAATTTTATGATAGCAAAATGATTTATTATTTCAGTACGAAGGATAGTTCAGCTTTTACTTTAGACCACGAACAGCCCCATATGTTTGATGGCTGCCCTTTATTCGGGCTGGCAAACAATAAAGAGCTCAAAGGCGATGCCGAGAAGGTATTGTCTCTTATTGATGCCTACGACCGTACATTGTCAGACGCCTCAAATGAAATTGAGCAGTACAGACTGGCGTACTTGATCCTAAAAGGGCTGGGAGCCGATGAGGACACACTCCAGCAACTTAAAAAGACTGGAATTCTTGAGCTTTACGATGAAAAAGACGATGTGAGCTATCTGACAAAGGATATAAACGACGCGATTATCGAAAACCATTTGAACCGTCTGGAAGAAAACATTCTCCGTTTTGCAAAGTCGGTCAATTTCTCTGATGAATCATTTGGCGGGAATGTTACTGGCGTTGCAATGAAATTTAAATTGATGGCGCTTGAGAATAAATGCATCACGATGGAACGGAAAATGACTGCTGCCCTCCGTTATCAATACAAGTTGATCTTTTCGGCTTGGGCAACTAAAAATAAAGCCAAAGCAGAAGATTATTTGAAAGTATGGTTCGGATTCAAGCGTAACCTTCCAGCCAACGTTCTTGAAGAGGCACAGACAACATCGCAGCTTAAAGGATTAATCAGCGAAGAAACACGCCTTTCTCTCTTGTCCTTTGTCGATGATGTTCAGTATGAGCTTCATAAGATGAAAGAGGAGGAAGAGGAGTACAGGAACAGCATGCCACCGTTGACTGATATCGAAACAGATACGGGCGGTGATGAAGATGAACCAGAATGATATTGATAAGTACCTGGATGACATGATCACTGAGGACGCGAAAAAGATTGATGTCATTTTTGCTCAACGGCTGAAAGAGATCAATCAACAAATCGCGGCTCTTTATGCGAAATACAGCAGAAACGGTCAACTATCCATGGCTGATATGAATAAATACAACAGGTTCAAAAAAGAAATGGAGCGCATGACTGAGGAATCCAGTAAGGCATTCAAAACCATCCTCACGATCGTTGAGGTACTGGCTGCTAAACAGTTCCTTGAGAGTTACATGCGCTCTGCCTATTTGTACGAGATGGAAGCTGCGGTTGACTTAGGCTTCAGCATTCCTACTGTCGAAGTAATCAAGCAGGCCATATTAAACCCAATAGCTGAACTGACTCTCTCAGCCTTATATAAGCGCCACAGGGATGACTATGTTCGGCAACTACAGATTTCAATTGCTCAAGGGATTCAAGCTGGTGAAGATTACTCCAAGATTGCCCGACGTATTGAGCAAACGACCGAATTTGCCCGCAGAAAGGCTCGTGACGTGGCAAGAACAGAGACTCATAGGGTACAAGTCTCGGCGAGGATGAAAAGCGCTGAGCAGGCTTCTAAAAAGAGCAAACTCGAAAAGATGTGGAATGCAACACTTGATCTGAAGACTCGTTCTGGTCACAGGAAGCTTGATGGCAAGACTGTTGAACGAAACGGGCTATTCAAATCAATATATGGCGGTGTCGGACCGGCTCCGGGGCACATGAATAATGCCAAGGATGATATTAACTGCCGATGTACGATTGCTTTCAAAGTAAACGGCGTACTGCCGGATACAAGAAGGGCTCGTAAGCGCGGCAATGGCGCTGGCGAGACTATCCCATACCAAACCTATGAAGAGTGGTACAAATCAATTGAGAAAAAAGGAGAGACAAAAAGTGAAAGATAATTTTTATTTGAGTGATGATGAAAACGAACGAATCAAGCGATTAATAGAAATGCAGGCCGTCGCTGCCCAGTTTGAAGATAACAAAGGATATGACGAAATTTATTGTGAACTGAAACGATCACTTTTTGTATGTGAAAAATAACAGTCACCGAGCAGCGTTTTTTATTTTGTCCTGAGCATGACGTTAAAAGGCTTATTTTTCATGCACTCATAACAGGCGCGCACTGTAGAGGGCAAAGGAGGAAGAAGTGTAATGCCAACATTAGAAGAAGTGAAAAAATTTCTCGAAGAAAATAAAGAGAACGAAGAAGTAAAAGCATTTGTAGGAGAACTTTCGGCCGTATCAGCAGATAAGGTGGAAGGGTTCCTCGAAACAGACGAAGGGAAACGACTTATTCAGCCTCGGTTGGATTCCCATTTTACGAAAAGCCTTGATACATGGAAGGCGAACAACCTCGATGCTCTGGTTGATGCAAAGGTAAAAGAGCTTTATCCGGAAGAAACAGAGGAACAAAAGCGCATCAGGAAGCTGGAAAAAGAGCTTGAGGATCAAAAGACAGCAGCACAACGTGAAAAGCTTTTAAATAAAGCTGTCTCTTATGCTTCTGAAAAGCAACTGCCGGCAGATGTAGTGGAATTCTTTATCGGTGAGGATGAAGAATCAACGATGAAGAACCTCGGGGCGTTCGAAGAGAAGTACAACGCTGCACTTCAAAATGCGATTGAATCCAAGTTTCAAGAGAATGGCCGTGATGTTCAGTCCGGCAGCAATGAACCGACAAATCAAAGTTTAGATATTAGCTCGCTTGCAGCTGAAGCAAGTATTAGAAAATAAGGAGGGCTATCTTTATGCCAACATTTGATCCAAACAATGCGTTGATGCAAGACGCAGTAAACGGGAAGGTCCCAACTGAACAAGGTACTCTAGTTTTAAAAGAGTTTATGACTCAATCTGCTGTTACAAAACTCGCAAAATATGAAGAAATGACTAAGCCGGAGAAAGAATTCACGTACTTGGCTTCTGGGCCAGGGGCTTACTGGGTTGGAGAAGGCGAGAGAATCAAAACTTCTAAGGCACAATGGTTAACAGCAAAAATGATTTCGAAGAAATTGGGTGTTATCATCCCTGTTTCTAAAGAATTTTTACGTTACACCATCGCTGATTTCTTCACACAAATGCGTCCGGCTATTGCTGAAGCCTTTGCGATTAAATTCGATCAGGCTGCGTTATTCGGTGTCGATTCACCATTTGGTCAAGGTGTTTCTGTATTTGAAAAAATCAAGGAATCTGGTAACACTATTGCATTAAACTCACTTGGCAACCTATATGACGAGCTTAATGGGGTAATGGCGTTAGTCGAAGATGCTGATAAGGATGTGAACGGCTTTACAACAACACGCCGATTCCGTCAAAAACTTCGCGGTACTAAGGATGGTAACGGGCTTCCGATCTTCAACGATGCAACTGGCGGCGCAACTCAACAGGCTCTTGGTCTTCCGATCGGCTATGTTGATTCTAAGTCATGGGATTACGAAAAAGCAGCATTACTTGCGGCTGACTGGAATTACACACGTTACGGTATCCCTCAAGGTATGGAATACAAAATCTCTGAGGATGCAACATTGACAACAATTGTTGATGCTGATGGCAACCCAATCAACTTGTATGAGCGTGACATGGTTGCTCTTCGTGTGACTCAGCAAGTCGGTTTCATGACATTGACTGATGATGCGTTTGCAGCTATTACTCCAGCAACGGGGGCGTAAGCTTATGGGATACACATCTAAAAACTATAAGACTAATAACGGCGACAAATTGGTGATCGGCGGCGAATTAGAGATCAAATCAGGCGCAAAAGTGACCGGCTTGCCCGGCTCAACGCCTGCTTCTAAAAGCATCACTTCTGAAATGATTGGCGACGGAGAAGTGAAAAACATCAATATTGGTGACGGCTCTGTACAAAGTCGAAACATCGGAACTGGCAGTGTACAAAATGTCAATATCGGTGCGAAGGCTGTTACGTTAGCCAAGCTTGGTGATGATGTAACTGCCAAACTCACTGATATTGAAAACCGCCTGAAAGCACTGGAAGGAGGAAGCGCTTGATATGAAAGCATCTAACGGTTCCAAAACAATTGAATGCACTGAAAAGGCTTTTGAGGTGGTTTACTCACATATTGGGTTTAAGAGAGTGGATGAGGTCAAGAAGCAAGCTGCCGATCTTCTTGATATGACAGAGGCCCAGCTGCAGAAGGTAAACAAAGATGAGATTATTGCTTTCCTGAAAGAGAATGAATACGAGTTTGATCCAAAAGCGCCTAAAGATGAACTGATCAGGATTGTCTTGGGTGAAGAGTAGGTGATTCAGTGGACATCGCACAAGTAAAGCGAATGACAGGGATTAAGACAGATAGGCATGACGAATATTTGTCTGAAATAGTCCCTATTTTGATTGAATTTGCCAGTGACTTTTGCAGTAACACTTTCGATCCGGAGGCTTTGCCAGCTGGCGTGAAGCTTTTTGTTGCGAAGGCTGCAGAATATAACATGACTCCTTCTGGACTCTCGGGAAGAAGCATGGGGGATGTGTCGTATTCGTACAATACAGAATTTCCTCGGTACATCACAAAGCACCTTACGCCATATCGAAGGCTGAGAGTTAAATGATTTATGAGGAATTCCCCCACGAAATCACGTTTCAGCGGATGGGTAAGGTGCCGGACGGTGGCGGTGGTTATGAAGAAGGTTACGTTGACTACATCACAACAGAAGCTTTAGTCAGTGGCGTCAGTTCACGGGAGTTTTATCAGGCTCAGCAGCTGCAAAACCCGATAGAATGCAACGTGTATTTTCCTTATCGGACTGATATCGAGAAGACAATGAGGATCATTTACGAAAATAATATTCTCATTCTCAAATCAGAGCCAATTGATCAAGGCGGCATGCATGAAGTCTTGAATTTGAAATGCCAGGTATCGGGGGTGCTTGAGTCTGATGGCAAGGGTTAGCGGCAGATGGGTCAGGCAAATGCGCAGAGCAACTGAAGAGTTCAGGAACAATGTGATTGAAGAAGCTAAACGTATTGTAACTGACACGGCCGAGCTGATCTACAGCAACGCTGTTTTAAATGCTCCAACGGCCATGATCGACGGCGGAAACTTGAAAAATTCAATAGAAATCGATTATCGTGACGGCGGCTTAACGGCCGTTATTTCTGTTGGTGCTGATTATGCAATCTATGTCGAATACGGTACCGGAATCTATGCGGAGGACGGGGGCGGCCGGCAGACTCCTTGGGTCTATTACGACACCAAGCTTAACCAATGGGTTATGACACGAGGCATGCGGGCCCAGCCGTTCTGGAATCCGTCTATTGAGGAAGGTATGAGGTATTTCGCCAGTCAAATGTGATAGAAAGGGGCTGTCATTATGCGGTCAGCCATGTGGCCGTTGCAGACGGCTATATTTCAAAGGCTATCAACTGATGAAGAGCTGAATGCACGCGTCACTGGTGTGCTTGATGCAGTCTCGAAAGATCAGAAAAAGCCATATGTAACAACGGGAGATGATGACGTTTCGCCATTTGAAACAAAAACGTCTAAAGGTGAAATCATCAATGTTGTTCTCCATTGCTGGAGCGATTACAACGGCAAAAAAGAAGCGATGCAGATCCTTGATTTGATGCTGCAAGCAATAACGAGAGAGCCCCTAGAAATAGAGGGCTTTTCTTTATGCCGTTCTGAGATGCGCGGCATGCAGGTGATCACCGATATCGACGGATACACCAGACACGGCATTCTCAGGATGCGATACACAATAAACAATTGAGAGGATGGAGGAAATGGCAGAATTATTGAATGGTAAAGATGAGATTTATTTCGTTCAGCCAATGGATGCACAAGGGACAGACGGACTGTTCATTGCCTTCCAAACAGAAGGTTCACATACAAAAGAACAGGACACGCTGGATGAATCCACAAAATCAGGCCGTATTGTTGGTTACGGAACAAAAAATGAAAACTTCGAGCTCACTTATTATGCTGCTGTTTCAGACCCGGGACAGGAAGCAATTGAGACAGCTTACGACAACGAACAGGCTATCAAAGTATGGAAGGCCAATAAAAATAAAAATGCAAACGGGAAGCACAATGCAGTTTATGGCCATGCCATTATTGAGAGTTTAGAGGTTAGTCAACCACAGGATGGCTTCGTTGAAACATCAGTGACATTACCGGTACTGGGCAAAACTTTTAAAGGCGAGCTTGATCCACTACCCGATGAAGTTCTTGCGGCAATTGAGTCTTCAGCTGGTGCAACGAAATTTGAGCAGTTTGGCGGCACGACTACACCCTAATGCGCCCCAAAATCTATCGTTCACGGCTACTACTGACAGCGTGACTGTGAATTGGGATGCGGTAGATGGGGCAACGTCATACAAAGTGTACAGAGGGGCAGAAAAGAATCTTGATGCTACTGTCACAGGCACATCCCACACACTGACAGGCATTGCGGCAGATACCCAGCTGACGGTCAACGTCTCAGCGGTTAATGATGCTGGGGAATCACCGATGACCGAGATTATTACGAGAACTCAAGCAACTGCGCCCTGATACACCCCGTAACATAACCAAGACAAGCGTCACTTCAAATCAAGTGGGATTCAAGTGGGACGCGGTAAAAGGGGCGACCTCGTACAACATTTACAGATACTACGCAAAGATAGCAACTGTCACGACAAACTCATATCTCTCCAATCCGACTCTTAAACCCGATAGCTCATACATTTTCAATGTATCCGCGGTAAATGCCTCCTGGGAATCGGCTTGGTCAGAGAAATTCACGATTCGCACAAATAAAGAAGAAGCATAGGAGCCCGGCTGTTGCCAGGGCTCTTTTTAATATGAAATTTTGGAGGTTTTATATATGACTCACTTAACAATCGACGGAAAAGATTATGCTGCACGCTGTGATTTTGCATTCGATAGAACAGCAAATGAGAAATATGCGAAAGAAGATAAAAACGGTGATAAATCAGGCGGAACTTTAACGATTTACAACAGTTTACTGAATGATGATGCTGTTTACCTTTCTGCATTTTGGGATTGCGCACTTGCTCACTTGAAAAAAGGAAAGCCATCTGTTGAACAGATTGAAGATGCTATCGCCAAGATCATTGAAGAAGATGAAACTGGCAACGCCGTTGATGAGATGGTGAAAGAAGCTTTTAACACACTGGATTCAGCGGGTTTTTTCAAAGGAAAGATCCGTCAGCAATGGAAGATGATGAGCAAGTTGGCGAAACCGAAAAAGGCCAGCCCGAACGAGACTCCGGAAATGGAAGCGAAGCGTCTGGAGGAAGACGAAATGAACAAGGACATGCTGGAGACGATGGAAGAAGCGTACAAAGAGAAGACGGGATCGACTATCTCCAAGTAATTGAAAATGCAGCTCGTTGGATGGGTGTCTATGACAACGATGTCATTATGTCATGGACTCCAAACGAGTATAAACGAAAGCTAAAAGCAGCCAAACTCCGTGAAATTGACGAGATGGAAAAGTTGGCGAGAAATGCTATGTTTCATCGCTATGCACTAAACGAAAAGAGACCAAAAGAGTCAAAGATGTTTGACGCCAGAAAAGCGCGCAGAGAGCTTGAGCGTTCTCTGACAAGCGAGGAAAACAAATGGCGTGAAACAGACATAAACAAGCTTGGTCCGAGAGCCAAAGGCGTGCAGATGTTAAATGACGCTGTGCGATCTTATTTCGGAAAACAATCCAAAGAAAAGGGGTGAGGGCATGATCGAGAGGCTTACTGCTGTTGTAGAAGCTCAGACGCAGAGGTTCAACAGAAGTATGGACCGAGTCAATGACATGATGCGGCGAATGGCTGATACGCATACTGTTGAAGTTGAAGCTGAAATTGCAAGCTTCCAAGCACGAGTCAGACAAGCAGAGCAGCAGATCGATAACTTTATTCATCGACATGAAAGAACCCGAGTCGATTTAGACGCAGACGCTGACCCCGTACAAAGGGCCGTTTCAGCGGCAAGGGCTGAGATTGCCTCGTTGCCCAACCGGGTTACAACCAATATCAACGGCGATTCATCAGATTTAACGAGGTCAGTGGCTGCAGCTCAAACTGAGACGAGATCCTTACCAAACAGAGTATGGATCTTCATAGAAGCCCGTACTGATCGCTTCGAAAACTCTATGAATCGTCTGGCGAAAATCACTAACTCTGTTTCAACCGTCATAGGTCATTCGCTTGCGGGAGCCTTCACATCCGCATTGCCAGCAATTTCTCCGGTTCTTGCCAGTATTACTGGAGCAATAGGATCACTGGGCCCGATGCTTGGTGTGGCAGCTGGTGGAGTTATGGGGCTCGGGAGTGCTTTTGCAGTAGCGGGGACAGGGGCGGCTTCATTCGGGGCGCTGGCGGTTTCTTCATTAAGCGGTGTATTTAAAGCTTCTGAGGACTTGAAAAAGCTCCAAGAAAAGCTGGATGAAACCACTGACGCCAAGGAACGCGCGAAAATCATGGAGAAGATCAAGGTCATCCAGCAATCTCTTGGAAAAGAAGAGAAGAAGGCCCTTGATACTTTAGAAGATTTTAAAGCGAATTGGCAGAGTATTGCTCAATCTGTACAGAAACCAATTTTAAAAACGTTCACGAGCTCGCTGACGACGTTTAAAGGCATTCTGAATAGTTTAAGACCTATGTTCAAAAGCGTGGCGAATGGCGGCGTTACACTGGCTAAAAGTATGAATGCGGCATTTAAAGATGCAGACATGAAACGGTTCATTGGTTTCATGAATAAAAATGCAGGCCAGGCTTTTGTGACGTTTGGGAAAATAGCCGGAAACGTATTGCGAACAGTTATGAATCTGATTGTTGCTTTTGGTCCTCTTGGGAATGACATGTCGGCCAGTTTGGAAAAGGCCACAGCTTCATGGGTGAAGTGGTCAGCCAATTTAGGTTCTTCGAAGAAGTTCCAAGCGTTTATTGAATATGTCAAAACAAACGGTCCTAAATTGCTGCAGATCATCGGGAACTTATCAGGCGGTCTGACAAAGTTGTTTACCGGTTTTGCCCCGATGTCTCAGGACATGATGACATCCCTTGTTAACATGACTCAGAGGTTTAATGAATGGGCCGGCAGCGTCACGAAAACAAAAGAGTTCCAGTCGTTTATTGACTACATCAAAACGAACGGTCCAACTGTATGGAGTACGATTGGTGAAATTGCCAAAACAATAATCAATTTGCTCGTTGGTATGGCTCCGTTAGGGCAATCCATCTTACAAACGGTAAACGGGTTTTTAAAATTTACAAATGCTGCAATGCAAGCTAACCCTGCTATCGGGCAATTTATCGCGGTAGGCATTTCATTGCTGGGTGCATTAAGGGCGCTGGTTCCTGCGATGGCTGCTGTCAGTGCAGTAACAAATGGATTTAAAGATTTTAAAGATGCTGCTCAATACTTGCGTGGGTTCAAAGATACAGCTGCCGGAATTAAGTTGGCCGGGTTGATAACTCAATTAAAAGGAGCCACTGCAGCTATTGGTCGCTTCATTGCAAAATACACCGTTATGGCAGCACAATCCACTGCTAACGCAGTAAAAATAGCAGCGTCTTGGACAGCGATGAAAATATCTGCTCTTGTATCTTCCCTAAAGAGCGGCATAGTTCAAATGGGTCTGTGGATCAAGAATATGACTGTTATGGCGGCGCAGTCTATTGCACAGGCAACACGAACTGCAACGGCATGGACAATTATGAAAATAAGCTCTTTTGTCACTTCCCTTAAAGCTGGGATAGTGCAGATGGGCCTTTGGATCAAACAGATGGTTGTCATGGCGGCTCAATCTGTTGCTCAAGCTGCGCGCATGGCCGCAGCGTGGACAGCGGCTCAAATAAGCTCATTTGCATCTATGTTGGCAGCTGGAATCACACAAATGATTGCATTCGGAAAGCGTCTCGTTATTCTTGCGGCTCAGGCAGCTGCAAATGCGGCGAGAATGGCGGCATCTTGGGTCATCGCTATGGGACCTATTGGATGGATCACAGCGGCTGTAGTGGCTTTGGTTGTTCTCATCATTGCGAACTGGGACAAGATCAAGGCTTATACAATCAAAGTCTGGGGTGTTGTTTCTAAGTGGCTTTCTTCTGTTTGGACAGGGATTAAGAATGTAGCATCAAAAGTATGGTCGGCTCTTGTCACGCTTATAAAGGCAAACTTCGAATTGCAAAAAAAGGTCGTCATGACCGTTTGGAATGCGATTAAGTCTGCTGCAACAAGAATATGGAATGGCATAAAGTCGGCGTTATCTTCCATTTGGAAGGGTATTACAAGCGTTGGAAAAACCATCTGGAACGGTTTGAAAACTTTCTTTACGACTTGGCTAAATTTCCAAAAAAAGATATGGTCTACAATCTGGAATGCTGTGAAATCAACTGTATCCACGGTTTGGAAAGGTTTAGTTTCCGCCGGAAAGTCAATCTGGAATGGATTGAAGTCATTCTTTACTTCATGGCTAAACGCTCAAAAGAACATGTGGAAAACGATCTGGAATGCGATTAAATCAGCTGTGACGGCCGTTTGGAAGGCGTTGACATCAGCGGCTAAGAATAGCTTTAACGCAATGAAAAATGCTATTTCCAACATCATGAACAGCGTCAAATCTCGTATTAAAAGCATTTGGAACAGTGTTGTGAGCTTTTTCAAAGGAATCAACCTGAAATCCATCGGCCGTAACATTATTCAAGGTCTAATAAATGGTATTGGCGGTATGGCGGGGGCATTAGCCAGTAAAGTGAAAGCTATGGCAAATGCAATCCCTAACGGCATGAAAAAACTTCTTGGAATTCATTCTCCATCAAGGGTTATGCGCGATCAGGTCGGTTATCACGTCGGCACCGGTATGGCGGCTGGTATTGATAAATCACAAACTAAAGTAAAATCGGCTGCGGCCAGTGCGGCCAAGGTTGCACAGAGAGCGGCTGCGGTGGAAGTAAACAACAAAGTAAATAGCACGATGATTAGTTTTGAAGCTCAAAACACTGCTGTAGATACTTACAGCAAGATGCTTCAGACGATAGAAAAGAAGACTACTCTTCAAAGCTTCGATATAGGCAATACGGTTTCTACTAATATAGCAGCGGGGATACAGTATGGGATCAATGCTGTTCAGAATGCAATAAGTACAATCGGTGATGCGATGTATATCGAACAGAAAGATATGAATCTTGCTTATGATACATCCATATCTAGAAGCGACCTCGGCACTGTCAGAAAAGAACTGAGTGCAGATGTTAAAAACCTTGAACTCCCTGAAAGAACTATCGTCATTGAAATGGACAGCAAGAAAGTCGGGCAGGGCGTAGAGAAGCCTGTGACAGACGCACAAAGAAGATCAAATGCAAGGAGGGTGAGAATTAATTGATCAACTATCAGGAGATTTTGCCCAACCAGTGGAAAATCACATTCAATGGGATCGATATTTCACCCTTCTTTTATGTGAAATCAACCACTGGGCGGGGAGTAATGAGCCGAGAGGTAAATACAGCCACAATCGGGAACCGTCCAGGCGGTTTCTTTCGAGGGACCAGACTACCGATAAGAACGATTACTATAGATGTTCTTTTTGCTTTCAGTAGTGAAGAGGAATTGAAGAAGAAGCAAGAAGAATTGACTTATATTTTGCATGCGGAGGAGCCGAAACCACTCATTTTCCATGATGAGCCTGACAGAATCTATTATGCAATTTTTGAGAGCGTATCTGAGGGCGAAGAGAAGGACGGCTTTCAACAGGCTACGCTTACTTTTATCTGCCCTGATCCTAAAAAGTATGGAGCGGCTGCGGAGTCAGAACTGAATGCCGGGGTGCAGGTTTTCACAAACCCGGGGTATGCGGAGATTGAACCGAAAATCGAATGTGTTTTTAAAGAGGCGGCCACTTCATATGAGGTGGCTCTTTTAAATGGTGATGGATCTGTTTCTAAGACAATAAAAGTCGTTTACAACTTCATCGCCGGCGACACTCTCATTGTTGATTCATCAAAAAGAAAAGTGACATGCAGCGGTAAATTGATCATGACTGCTCTGCAAATACAATCTGAGTGGTTCACACTGCCACCAAAAGTACCAACCCAATTGAAGTTAAGCCACGCAAGCCGCATCAAATTCGATGAGGCTTATTTGTAAGGAGGTCCGTTAATGGCTGACATGTATATTCTTTCACCAGATGATCAAGTGCTGGCAGTGCTGTCCAGCGACGGACAAGAAGCGTGCAGATTTTGGGATGCTAAATACAAAGAAGAGCTGAATAAAGGCTCTTCTTTTTCTTTTGTAGCAGATGCTTCCCATCCTGATGCGCGCTATTTGTTTGAAGAGAATCAGGTTGTTTTTAGAGATAAAGACGGCATTCTCCGATTGTTTGTGATTAAAGAGCTTGATGATACAGATGAAAATTCAGAGGTTAATACTCTAGTAACATGCGAAGCTGCCATGATGGAGCTGGCAGAAACCTTTGTGAAAGACTTCCGGCCAACTGACAAAATAGCACAATATGTTCTGGACAATGTGCTCGCTCGTTCTCGGTGGGTGGCAGAGGTAAGTGCTGAACTCGGTACAAACTCCACTACGTTTTATAAGAAAACAGCTTTGGAATGTATTGCTGAAGTGATTAATATCTGGGGCGGCGAGCTTCAAGATTCTATCGAGTTTGATGGTAACAAGATCACAAAGAGAATCATCAAGATATTGCCACGACGAGGAAAAGACAGCGGGAAACGCTTTGAGATAGATAAAGATACAGAGAATATCAAAAGGACGGTCATCAGCTACCCATTGACAGCTCTTTGGGGATATGGCGCCTCTATTGCCTCAACAGACGAAGACGGTGAGGAGACGGGCGGTTATTCGCGGTTTATTGACTTCGCAGAAGTAGAGTGGAAGAAATCAAAAGGTGATCCTGTGGATAAACCACTGGGGCAGGAATGGGTTGGCGATCCGGATCTATTAAAAAGGCTGGGGCGCCTTAAAAACGGTGAATTGATCCACAGAGAAGGGCAATACAACAATGAAGATATAACTGATCCAGCGGGGCTTTTAAAAGCCACATACAACCATCTCATTACAACAGCATCAAAAACTGAGGTGAATTATGAGCTATCAGTTCAATTGCTTCAGAATGTACCAGGTTATGAGCATGAGCACGTTGAGCTGGGCGATACGACAATTGCCATAGACCGAAACTTTGCTATTCCGATAGAAACTTCACAGCGCATCATTTCAATGGAATATGACATCACAGATCCAGACAATACCTGTGTTGTGGAGATTGGTCAGTTTTTATCAGTGCTTCAAGGTGATAAGCGGATTAATCAGATAGAAACTATACTCGACAAGAATCGAGGTACTTGGGAAAGAAAGCCGTCTGTCGGCGAAGTCACTGATGGCAGTTTCCCTGACCTTATCCCTAAAGTCCCTTCTAACATAACTGTTAAGGGGCTTTTTTCGGGTACTAGCATCACTTGGGACTATGACCCTTCTTCTTATATTGCGGCGTATGAGGTATACGGATCGCAAATAAAAGGCTTCACCCCGTCTATTGAAAACCGACTATGGCGTGGTAAGCAAAGCGGCTTTCTGCATGAAAATGCTGGTGTCGATAATGTTTGGTACTATCGCATTCGGTCTGTTAATTATCACGGCAAAGCGAGCGAATTCACAGCAGAGTTTTCGGCAAAAACCCAACGGATTATGACCAATGACATTCTTTTCGGTGCAATCACAGCGGACAAGCTGGCAAATTTAGCTGTAACAGCGGACACCATTTCCCGAAATTTTGAAGAAGCTAACATTTTGCCGGGATCGCTATTACGTTTAAGCGACATTTTAAGGGTTGATTCCAGAGTAAGTGTCAATGAGGTAAATGGTTTCAATGAGTTATCCGTGACGAAAGATACAACAGAATACACGTCATTCGGATTTACTACAGGTGGTAGAAACTCACTTAAATTAACGACAGGCGAAACTTACACCTTATCATTTGAGTTGAAACGAGAAACATTGAATGACTTTTCATATATACAGGTCAGGTCGAAAAGTGGCACGCAGTACAATTTAACGAACAACTACACCGATTTGTCGAGTTACCCAGCTGATGAATTTGTAAGGTTCGATCTTCCTTTTGTTTCCCCAGCAACTCTAACTGATGGTCGCGTTTGTCTAGGAGGGAGAACACAAAATCTCACAGATAGCGCTAACTTCACAATAAGAAAAGTGCAGATTAGAAGAGGGAACGTAAGAATGCCTTTCGGATTCAGCCCGTACGATACACAGCTCACTGACGGTGCTGTTACATCTGCCATTATTGCGGATGCGGCCATCACAACCGCCAAGGTGGCAGAAGCGGCGATAGGTACTGCCGCAATCCAAAATGCGGCCATTGCCCGGGCACACTTGCAAGAAGCGATTATCGACACTGTTCATATAGCTGATGCCGCTATTACAAGTGCCAAAATAAAAGATTTGTCCGCGGATAAAATCACGTCAGGGACAATCAACTCGATTAATATTACAGGTTCATTGATAAAGGGCGGTAAATTCCAAGCGTTGAACACAAATAACAACTTCGATTCTTATTTTGATGGGGAAAAGCTTTACCAATATAAAAGATCAACAGCTAGTGGCACATATGCAGACTACACTGCGACGGAAATAAATTCCTCCCTTCTTTATCAAGAATCTGGAAAAGATTATCAAGACGGGAGCGGGAAAGAAGTATATCGAAGTGTTTCAATTAGCGATGGAAAAATTTCTGTTAAGGGTGCAGGAGAATATAACAACTTGAATGATTTGGCGGTCGTTGAAATGTACGGAGATTTCACAACATATGGTTACGGAGCGGGTAAAATCGTCATAACGAATACTGCGACCTCCACCTATGATGTCCCAAAAGACATTTTTACGTTAGAGGGGTACCGAAAAGGTATGGACGTTAATGATAATTACAATGCTGCGTTCACGAACAGAGCAGTTATCACAGGAAGTTCTACACTATTGAGCTTGCAACCTCTCAACTTCGAAACGGTTGTCGGTGGCGGCATACGTATGAAATCGAAAAAGCGAACTGTTTTCGAGGGCGCGCCCGTAGAGTTGACAAAAAAATCAACAATTATAGCCGGGGATGAGTCACTTTCTGACCCTGTAAAAATAATGGGCGGTAGTGTCTCGAAGCTAGTGACGGACATACATGGGGAGTTGCAAAACAATCTATGCTTGGCTGTTACAGAAAGAAATGTAATTTTGTCAAAGAGCACAGGATCTCATTCTTACGGCAGTGTACATGTAGATTTCATCGAGGCTGATAACTATGACAATGTCGAAAATATTTTCGGTGTTTTCGCACAACCCTACGGACCGAAAACAAGTAATGTAACAGCAGGGGTGGAAAACCAAACATCAAAAGGATTCACGCTATATGTAAGGGGGACGGGCGCTGCTGACGTGGCGGGTCTTGATGTTAAAGTTCGCCTACTTGTGTTATATGAAAAAGTATAAGGGGATTAAAATAAGTGATTAAAACTATTGATTTACACCCGCGTAGATATTCATATATCGAAGGATTGAAAGTAACAGAGAATGAGAATAGGTACACTCTTTCTTCCTGCCTTAATTACGAGGTTGGATTTGATGAACCCTTTCAAATGGATGTCGTTGAATTTGACGTTATGCCTGATTTGGAAAGGGATGTTGCTTACGGCCTTCATATTTATCTTGTTAAAGAGACTCGCAAAATGGAGTATAAACTTTTTCGGAGGATTGCCGACCAAGACGGCTATAATTATGATTTTATTGAGAGTAACGAAGATTTCCTCTTAATGAAAAATATCCTAAGTGTTACCGTTTATCCAAATGGAGAAAAAGATGCAACATTTTATAATCATCAAAAGGAGTTGGAACAATGAAACTAGAGCCAATCGACATTCCCCATCAAAATGACGCGAAGACTACTGAAGAGCAGATGAAAGAGCAAATATTAGATTTACAAAGAATGTGTAATGTTTTAATGGTAAACCAGCCTTAAGATCGGAGAGATTCGATGGAAAAACGGAGTGTGTTTTACAACTTTTTTGAGGATTGCTGGAAGAATGGGACTGTTCTAACCATTGAGCTAAAAACTCACGTTCAAACAGGACGAATTACACAAGCTGAATTTGACGAAATAACATCTCTTGAGCGCGGAAACGCTTATCCAGACCAAACAGAATAGGAGAATCGATATGGAAGAAAAAAAATCAAACGAAATGGATTTAGAAACGAAAGTGGAGCTATTCGAAAGAAAAGCGGCAGGTTATCGTCAAAACTGGATGAATGCTGAAGATATAATCATGACATACCAGTACATGATTGAAAAAGACAAACAGCTTTTAGCGGAAAAAGATCAAGAAATTCAGCATCTGAAGGAACACATCGAGAAATTAGAAAAGAACCTGAACAACTTGAAAGGTCCAGTAAAAATAAATCATCAGAAAAAGTAAGCGGCGGAGAAGCGGCTTTTTTATTTTGCCTCAAAGGAGGTGAAATTGCATGAAATAGATAAAAGGGGGGGCGTACTAATGTCACAATTGACGGAGGTACCAGATATGAATGTGTTTCAGCAGGATTTAGTGGATCTGAAAGGTGAGCATAAAGCGCTTGAGCAGCGAGTTTTCACATTAGAACGAGTGTCTGATCGACAAGACCAGCAAATAATGACGCTGAACGAAAAACTAAACAAGATTGATGAGAATACAACATGGATAAAGCGGACCATAACAGGTGCAATTATCACAGCAGTTTGTACAGGGATTATAGGTGGAACCATCGCTATACTTTATAATCTATTGCAACATTAAGGAGGAAAATCATATATGAAAAACTTCGACAAAGGCACAGTCGTACGGACTGCGCTTCTTTTAATTGCGCTGATCAACCAAACAATGCTGATGTTTGGGAAATCACCTCTGGACATCACAGATGCACAAGTAAATCAGCTTGCGGATGCTCTGTACACTGCCGGATCTCTTATCTTCACTATCGGTACGACACTTGCTGCATGGTTCAAAAACAACTATGTAACAGAAAAAGGACACAAGCAAAAAGCCGTCCTGAAAGATCACGATCTAACCAAATGAGCTGCCAGCTGGCGGCTCTTTCTATTTCAAAAACAGAATAGGAGAGATTTTCATGACAATTGCAGTTAAAAAGAACCTTGTATCAGAAGCAAAATACGCTTTAAAGTGCCCGAATTACTTGGATGCTGAATACATCACCATTCATAATACTTACAATGATGCGTCAGCTGCTAACGAGGTCAGTTACATGACCGGAAACACCAGTTCAACGAGTTTTCACTTTGCAGTTGATGACAAAGAGGTTATTCAAGGACTACCATTAAACCGCAATGCATGGCACACAGGGGACGGCACAAATGGAACCGGGAACCGTAAGTCTATCGGTGTGGAAATTTGCTACAGCAAGTCAGGAGGCGCTAAATACTACGCTGCTGAAAAGTTGGCAATCAAGTTTGTGGCGCAGCTGCTTAAAGAACGCGGCTGGGGGATTGATCGTGTGCGGAAGCATCAAGATTGGAGTGGGAAGTATTGCCCACACCGCATCTTATCAGAAGGACGCTGGAACGAAGTCAAAGCGGCTATTGATGCAGAATTAAAATCGCTTGGCGGCAAAACATCAAGCAAGAAAACTACCTCATCCAAGACAGCGAAGAAACCAAGCTCAAGCAAAAAGAAATCATCTTTTAATCTGCCTTCCGGCATTTTCAAAGTGAAAAGGCCGTTGATTCACAGCAGTGCAGTTGAGCAAATTCAAACAGCGCTAGCTGCACTGTATTTTTATCCGGATAAGAAAGCCAAAAACTTTGGGATCGATAGCTATTATGGTCCGAAAACCGCCGACGCTGTCAGACGGTTCCAGCTGATGAATGGTTTAAATCCTGATGGCATTTATGGACCGAAAACGAAAGCGAAACTTGAATCTCTATTAAAATAGGTCTACTGGGTCTTCTCTTTTGAGAAGACCTAATATAGCAGTCAAATAATTTACATATTGTTGAAATAAAAGTAAAAATATAGTATGTTAGATCAGAAAACAAATTAAGGAGGATTTGTATGAAATTGTTAAAGAATTCGATTTGTTTGCTCGTCTTAACTCTATTGATTGCTACTATTGGATTTTCACCACAAACGAAAGCATCAGAAGATAACTCATTTGGGTTAGCAAAACCAGTAACCATTGAAGAAAAAGAAACTTTAACAGTAGATAAGAATGGAGTGGCTAAGAGCACAAATGATGACCAGGCTTCTGTCATTAAGAAAGCACGACAACTTGCTAACCAGAGTGATCACAATGAAATAACCTATAAAAATCCTGTAGCCAAAGAAGAAAACAACATTGTTAATGTGCCAGTCGTTGAGAAAAAAGATGAGAAAGCACATCCCAAAGCAGCCAGCTTAGTTTCGATGTCCTACACAACAATATATGACCCCAACAAAAAATCCATCACAACTACAATTAAAATAGCAAGCATAGTCGGCGAAAAGCCGATAGTTATTGAAGCTAGAAACGATTTATATGATAGCAACACTTATAGCGGAAAATACGGAAGGGTTTTTGTCCATAGCAGAGAATTCTTAGGGAAGGATATTAAAGTAGGTAAATCATATTCAAAGTCCTATTATCCTAAAAAGACAAAGTTTTATATGTCCCAACATACTACGGTAGCCGGTTGGAAAGGAACAGTACCTGATACTTCCACCGGAACGTTGGCTCCTGTTCTTGCCAATAAAATAGGATGGCTGTATCCAGAAATAAGAAATAACCACAGCAAAAAGACAATGCCAATACCAGCTAAAGCGAATTTCCCAGTTGTACCTGCAGATAAAAGAGAAGAATGGAATAGAAAGGAAAGAGGCAACTATATAAAGAAGTACATCGACAAATACGGTGATCCAAAGTGGAATTGGTCAGCATTAGATGTTCACCATGTACTTCCGTTAAAGTATGGGGGAAAGAATAACTTTGATAATTTGTTCCCTCTTCCTCGTGATATACACCAAAACGTATTAAATCGTTGGTGGGATAAATATTAGTAAGTAAGAGGTGGCTCAATGACAGTTTTTGTTGAAAAAACGATCCAAGGTCTAAAAGAATTAATTGATGAAAAAGGACGTTTGAAAATTTTAGGGGATGAAGGAGCTCTTTTAGAAACAGAATGTAGTTTCTCTAAAGGTGCAACAGATCTAGAAATTGAGAGTTTTGAGAAGAAAATAAAAGTGTCACTTCCTGAAGATTATAAAACCTTTTTAAAACTGCATAACGGGGCCAGAATATTTGATTTGTTGATTTACGGCGAGAATGTAGGTGGGGGGTTGCATATTCTTAATTTAGAAGAGATTGAAAAGTATATGCAAAATGGTTTTTTAAAGCCTCAGTTTATTCCCGTCGCACATCTGTTAGACGGATGTTATTTGTTAATTGACAAAACTAGAATTTCCACAGATCCAAACTATTTATGGTTCCTCAGGTTTGTAGATTATGAACCAATGCAACTTAATTTTGAGATATTCTTAGATCGGTATATTTTATCTCAGGGATCGAATTTTTGGGATTGGGGAATCTATACTGCTGAGAATTATTACAGAACTCACCGTGCTGAGGACTAACCCTTCCTTCAGTCAATAGCAGTCTATTAAGATAGAGAGAGCAGGTGAAATACTTGCTCTTTTTTTACTAAACCTATTGACTATCGTAAATAGATATTATATAATTAAGGTATAGAAAGGAGGTGCTAAAGTGGACGAGGTGAGAAACTGGATTCTTGCTATCGCTGGTATCGTGACCATCATAAAACACATCTACGATATATGGCAGAAGGAAAGCGAAAAGCATAGCAAGAAAAAGAAAAAGCGCTCCCGCCGGGTAAGCAAGAAGCGCTGATACTAGTGAGACAAGGGGAGAAATCCCCTTGCTCATACCATTATATCACGTCCACGATAGTATGAAAAAATATTTTAAGCAGTACAGCACAGCAGATTTCGCCGTTTTGCTCATATTGGTTGCCGGGATCGTTGCAATTGATCTGACCGATGAGGGTATGTCTGGAAAGATTGCGCATACTGTATTGATGATAGCCGTTGTTATTACCTTGTTAAAAGGATTCATTATGATGTGGAGAGAAAGCCGACATGAAAGAAAGCGAAAAAATTAAGTTTATCCAGGAAGAAGTTTTGACTGCAGCGGAAGCGGGGGATCTGCTTGGAATCACTCGGCAGCGTTTAAGTACCCTTGTGACTTCCGGAAAGCTCAAACCGGTTAAAAAGGTTGGGACAGTCGCATTGTTTTTGCTTGGACATGTACAAGCCCTTAAAAAAGAATTAGAAGCCGGCCGGAAGAAGTACCGGCCGTATGATGAATGAAGCCCTTTCTCAAGATGAGGAGGGTTTTTTATTCGTCATATGTTTGCCACCTAAATAAAATAACTTATAACTTAAAATCATCCATCTATATATAGATGAAAAGTCTATTTTTGATCAATTTGTCTACATATTGTGTTTTATCTCGTTTTTATAAGCTGGATTTTATCCGAAAAACACTATATATAGTATATTGATGAAATATAAATCAAAATATAGTATTTTATAATATATTTTTAAAAAATGCAACCAAAAACATTGTTTAATTTCCAAATTTAATCTAAAATGAACCTATCAATAGTATTGATACTACTGATAGTAACAATAGTATCAATACTAAAGGTCGTCATTTTATGAATATTATCCTTGGAGTTGAATACCATGGAGTTAGAAAATCTTTTGGTGTATTTTTTAAAAAACACAAACCATAGCTTGGGTCGGACTGTTTTAATGAAATACGTTTATCTTTTTGAATATTATTATACTCAAATGTTTGGGGAGCAATATACAAACTTGGCTTTTGAACGTTACAAGTTTGGTCCTAATCAATCATCAGTTGTAGATGCAACTTATGCATTAGAGGCAGAGGGTATTATCAATATTCATGCGTATGAAAATTATTATGGCAACACATCCTATGATCACTACATTAACGATGATTGTGAAAACATGGCTAACTATTCGTTAGATGAAAAAGAAGAGATGGTTGCAAGTTTTATCGTTGATTTATTAGGGAAAGAAAACTATAGGGGAGTGTTGGATATAGCTTATTCTACGCCTCCTATGAAGGAAATCATTGAGGAAGAAAAACTCAATGACTGTCAGTTTCATGGAAGGGTGATTGACATGAGTAAATCAAAACCCATCTTTAAAGCAAGCCGACAATCAAGACTCGAAGCACGTAAAAGATTGGAAGCAAAACAGGGCAATCGGGGCTCGGACCAAGATTATTACTCCAATATCTTAGATCAATATTCACGATTTGAAGATACAAGAAGGAGGGCTAATGGTGCCGAGTCATAAGTATCAAAGTAGAGAACAACTACGAGATAACCGACAATTTGATTTTGGATCGGTTTGGAAAATTGATGACAGAGATGTATCAATTCCACAAACTGATAAAATCCCAAATAGCCGTTTTGTTCACCAAGAGAGGTGGGTGGTAGTTATCTCTAACAACAATGAAAACTACCATCCACTTTGTCCGATTGTTACGGTTGCGCCCTTATCCCATCGAACTGATTTAAAGCGTTTATTTGATTTGGAATTATTAAGTAGTAAAGATAACGTAAAAGTTGATTGTTTGCTACAACTTAAATTAAGTCAACCGATATTGAAAGTTGATCTTTTTGATTATCAAGGTGATATTTCGGATGACGCAAAAGAAGAGTTACAGATACTTATAGAAGATTTTTATGGACTTACATATGAAGAAGAAGCATAAACAGCTAATCTAATAGATTAGCTGTTTATTTTTAAAGTCATATTAGATCTTCTTAAATAATTCTACAGATGTAATCACTTCAAATTTAATAAACCACGTATCCCCTTTTAAATCCTTCACGTGCAGCCTCTGTTTAACTTCATCTATGTAATGAACATGTCCTGTAACTTCTTCAATAAATCCGTCTCTGTACATACCGATGACCAGAACCGAGTTGAATTCCATCGCTTCGCAAATAGTGCGTGCTATATCTTCCAGCTGGTATTCATCGAGAATGGGTTTTTCAATCTTTTGGACTTCTTTCTTCCTATTCAACAGTGCAGCCCTTTGCTCAGGTAATATGAATTTTTGTTCCCATCTCTTGTCGTAAATTCCTTGACTCATTCTGATCATCTCCTTGACTAAATTATATGCGAACGAATGTTCTTTTATCAATGGAGAAATTATTGGAAGGAATTAAGCAACATAGGGACGTAAACGAAGTATGTTATAATACCTTTTGGGGACAAATGGGGACGATTTGGGGACCAACTTCCTCATTTTTAATCAAAAAAGAATATTTTTAATCAGAAACTTATGTAAGAAAACCTTATAAAATAGGGTTTGGGAATAAAACGTCTGTTCGTATCAGAAACCCATCTCCACACTGGCAGCGTAGAGGTCAGGGGTTCGAGCCCCCTTGGCTCCATACCTTTACACCCTTATTCTATAAGGGGTTTTTTTGTTTGCCAGGAAAAGGTTCGTTCGCTGAACTTTTGTAGAACATGTCAAGAAAGTATTTTCTGAGCAGCTTGTAAAGTGGTGTTTAATTCGCTTGAGAAAGCAAGCGGATACTCATAAGTGAAAGTCAAGCTCTCTTGACTATAAATCATGATATCAGTCAAAAGCTGTTCAGTCTTTTGTTTTATACTAAAATTGCGCCATTGACAAAACATAGTTGTTTTGGAATAATGTTTGATTATATGCTCATTTATTCACATAAGAACGGAATATTTATTTCCTCTGATAGGAAGCTAATGGCCTTGAACATCTATTAGCTTCTTTTGTTTTTAAAACAAAATGTTACATATGGATTGATAGGAAGGAATGACAACATGAAGACAAAACGATATTGGGTGATTTCTTTGCTCGCTGTTTTAGCGGTCGGCCCGGGTTTAATGTCTAACACGGCATTGTCGTCAGTTCAAGGCCTTGTTCAGAAGACGGTCGGGACAAGTGGTTTCACAGCGGTGAATCTAATATTGATCGGCAATATGGCCTTTGCATTATTTGTGCCGGCGGGTCCGCTGCTGAGGAAAAAATTCGGCGCCCGTCCGATCTATCTCGCTTCATTACCCGTTTTTATACTTGGCTCTTTGCTCTTCGCGCTTTCCAGCGATATTGCATGGATGGCGGCAGGGCGCTTTTTACAAGGAGCGGCTACAGGTGTCATGCTGATGATCATGATTCCAATGCTTGTTCTGTCATTTCCGATCGACCGCAGAAACTATGCACTGCTGGTTTTGATCGGGGGATTTTATGGCTCTGTTATTACCGGTACGATCCTGGGAACGATTGCAACAAGTTTCGAACACTGGAGATGGCTGTTTTACATCTTTGGCGCGCTGTCACTGATCGGTGTCGCGGTGAGCTATTTCTTTCTTCACGATGAACATCATGGATCGGCAGAACAAGAACAGCCGGTCGATGGTGCAGGGATCATTTTATCTGTGGGTCTTGCCGCTGCCTCAGCGATTACATTTATATTTCTGCAAAAATGGGGGCTTTCATCAGGTTATGTGTGGATTGGTTTTGGAGTTGCGCTATGCTTGCTCCTTGTTCTATTGATTGTGGAATATAAAGTGAAAAACCCCTTCATTTCTATTAAACTGATGCTGCTGCCAAAACCGGTGCTCGGCTTATTGATCATAGCTGCGGGGACGATAACGGTAGCTGTCAGCCTTTCTGCTTTTCAAGGCTTGCTCCGTCAAATGTATGATATTTCTCAGGGGCAACTCATTCTTTTAAACTTGACTCTTTTAATCGGAGTGGCGATCGCCGCCATTTTAAGCACTCTGTTTTATGATAAAGTCGGACCTGGGATGCTCGGTATTATAGGCGCTCTCCTTCTCGTGTTGGTGAATTTTCAATGGCTGCATATGCAAGGTCAATCGTCTCTCTACATGTATGCCGTTCTGTTTATCATGCTTGCCGCCGGAACGGGGCTGACGGTCGCTGCAGGGCTGATGGGAGCTGCGATGGGCGGTCCGCTGCCTGATTTGGTCAAGAGAATGACAGCTGTTCAGTTTTTAAGATTGTTTGTTTATATGGGAGTTCCAATCCTCATCGGCTCTTTTACGAAAAAAGATGCTGCCAGACAAAGCGGTTCAATACAGGATTCTATGATGACTGCTTATCATGATCTCTTTTTCATTTCTTTTGTCCTGAGCGTGCTGCTCGTTTGCCTGTCATTCTGTATGAACGCCACAGGTATGGGCCACAAGCTGGCTCATAAACCGCATGATAACGCGAAGACGGCTCCGGAAAAACCGGCCGTTTCAGATCATCGAGTGTCAAATGTTGCTGCTAAATCACATAAAGTGATACATGATACAGAATATCGAGCTATACTTAAAAATTTACAAAAATAGAACCTTTTCTAGTGAAAAGGTTTTTTGTTTGCATTCTTTTCCCAACTTTCTCCCTAAAGAATTGAAAAATATTAGAAGTCAAAGTAAAATTCTAAAAGGTAGATTCTTTTACATTCGTAATCTTTTAACTCGAAGGAAGGTATTCATGGCCCGTAAAAAACTGAAAAAACGCAGACTCTTGATTACACTATTTTTCATTGTATCGATTCCGTTAGCCTTTTTTGTTTTAGCCACAACTTTATCAAAGCCGATTGAAACAGCCAAAGAACCCGAAGAGATTGATGAACAGCAAGTATTTATTGACAGCCTGTCCGGGCATGCACAAATTCTGTATGAGAAATATCATGTTCTCCCCAGCATCACGATCGCTCAGGCCATTCTCGAATCTGACTGGGGGAACAGCGAGCTTGCTGCTCAGGCCAACAACCTTTTTGGCGTAAAAGGAAATTATAAAGGCCATCACGTCACGATGGAAACGGATGAATTTGAAAAAGGGGAAAGGAAAACCATTCGCGCAAAATTTCGCAAATACAGCACGTTTTTTGAATCTATGGATGACCATGCCCAATTGTTTGTCCGCGGCACATCATGGAATAAAAAGAAATATAAACCGGTGCTTGATGCTGGGGATTATAAGGAAGCGGCAACCGCCTTGCAAACAGCAGGATATGCGACAGATCCTGATTACGCTGACAAACTCAGCACTATTGTGGAAAAATATGATTTAGATGCCTACGATGAGGTCAATCCATCCTTGAAATCTGTGGATTTAATCGGCTCCATAAAAGACAGCGCCGTTCAAGACGTATGGTCCAAGCCTTCTACTGATGAGCGGTCCATAAGACTTACCTCTGCCCAATCTTACATCGGAAAGGACATAAAGGTTGTATCTAAAAAGCAGAAAGGCCAGTCCGTATGGTACCAATTTCAAATCGATGATAAACTCATCGGCTGGATTGACGATTCAGCTGTTGAAATAAAGGAAGCAACCTAAGCTGTTTATACTGGTATTTTTATTTCTATGTTCCATTCAGGGGAATTTGAGGTATAATATTCCACGGAAGTTATCACTTATTGACTATGTTTTCAGGAGGGAACAAAGATGCAGAAATATAGACGGAGAAACACGGTTGCTTTTACAGTATTAGCTTATTTCACTTTTTTTGCGGGAGTATTTTTGTTTAGTGTCGGGCTCTATAATGCTGATAATCTGGAACTCAATGAAAAAGGCTATTATATTGCCGTTATGATACTTGTAGCGGTCGGTGCGATTCTTACACAAAAAGTGACCCGTGATAACGCAGAAGATAATGAAATCATCGCGGAGCAGGAAAAAAGACAAACTCAATCTCATATCGAATCATAAAAAATCCGGCGCCTGAACGCCGGATTTTTTACTATCACCCTGTAAACACCTCGCCGTCAGGGTAACGAATATTTGATTTCTCTGTTTTCGCGAATGAAAATACGAACGTCAGAGGGCCAATTCTTCCGATAAACATGATGAGAATCATGATACATTTTCCCGCTTCTGTAAGTTCGGGAGTCAATCCCATTGATAGACCGACAGTTCCGAAAGCAGAAAAGGTTTCAAACACAATTTGGATAAATGGTGCTTGCTCTGTGATCGTCAGGGCGAAAATCCCTAAAAACACAATGAACAAGCTGGTGACACTCACAGCTAGAGCTTTAATGATAATCGGGTATTTAATGGAGCGGCGGAAAATAACCGTTTCTTTTTTTCCTCGCAAATAAGCGATCACAGACATCAAAATCACGATGAACGTAGTCAGCTTAATGCCGCTCGCCGTTGAAGCGCTGCCTGCTCCGATAAACATCAATAATAACGTAAATACAATCGTTCCTTCTCTCATGCTTCCGATATCAAGAGAATTGAAGCCGGCGGTTCTCGGCGTCACAGCTTGAAAATAGGAAGCCCACAATTTATCTCCTATATGCAGGTGACCGAGCGTGCCGGGGTTGCTATACTCCAAAATAAAGATCACAAACATAGCAGCTGCATTCAGAATCAAGGTGCCTGTAAGCATGATTTTCGTATGAAGAGAAAAGGCTTTAAATCGCCGATTCTTCATGATATCAAACAGAACTGTAAATCCGATCCCTCCTGTGATAAATAAAAACGTAATCACGAGATTAATTGTAGGATCACCAACGAAGCTCATCAAATTATCCGGCCATAATGAAAACCCGGCATTGTTAAAAGCCGAAATTGCGTGAAACAGGCTGGCAAACAAGCCGGATGCCCAGCCGTACTGGGGCACAAGCCGAATGGATAAGATGAGTGCCGCTATTAACTCAATACTGATGGAAAACAGAAACAGGACTTTGACGAGACCTACGACGCCGCCGATTGTCGGCTGGTTCAAGGCTTCACGAACAAGCATTCGTTCTTTTAATCCGATTTTCTTCCCTAATATCATGACAATCAAAACAGCAAAAGTCATAAATCCAAGCCCGCCGATCTGAATCAGGGCCATGATGACAGTTTGCCCGAAAACCGTAAATTCTGTACCGGTATCGACAACTGCAAGCCCTGTTACAGTGGTAGCGGAAGCTGCGGTAAAAAGGGCATCTATGCATGACAATGGCTTCACTGCAGAAATCGGAAGCATTAACAGTCCAGCCCCGATGATAATGGTCAGAAGAAACCCAATTGCAAGCACTTGAGGCGGTGTAAAACGAACCCATTTGATCACTTTATCCTTTTGAAGTGTCACCTATGTCTACATCCCTTCGTTTTCAAAACGTCTAATATCTTTTTTGTGCCCCATGATCACCAGGCAATCCTGTTCGTGAATGATATCTTCAGATGCGGGAGATAGACGGATATCTCCATGATGTTTTATGGCCAGAATGGTACAGCCGTACTTCGCTCTTACATTCAGATCGAAAATTGATTTTGAGTCAAGCTTGTTTGTTGCCTGGAGCTCGACAATACTGTACTCATCAGATAAATCAAGGTAATTCAATACATTCTCATCAGAAAGGCTTTGTGCGATCTTGACGCCCATGTCCTTTTCAGGGTGAATAATACGGTCAGCGCCGATTTTTTCAAGCACCTTATGGTGATAATGGTTTTGAGCCTTTACCCAAATATTCGGGATGTCAAATTCCTTTAATAATAAAGTCGTCAGGGTACTTGCTTGAATATTCGCTCCGATCGCTACAATCACATATTCAAAATTGCGTATTCCTAATGATAGCAATTCGTTTTCTTCGGTAGCGTTGGCAATCACCGCATGAGTTGCGTAAGAAGCGTAAGCATTTACCTTTTCTTCGCTGATATCAATTGCAAGGACCTCATGCCCCATTCTGTGCAGCTCTTTGCAAATGCTTCCGCCAAATCGGCCGAGCCCGATCACGGCAAATTGCTTATTTTTTATTTTTCCCAATGTTCATAACTCCCTTAGTAAAAGTAACGTTTTTGAAGCAAAAAAGACCATCTCGAAGAATGGCCGTTAATAGACCTCCTCTCTGGATACGCCTACGAGGTTAGCTGTCGGATTAGGGATTCAGAGTACCCCCTCTTACTAAGTAAGATTCACCCCTAGGCTGTGAATAAAACAGCCAATCGTTGGTTCCCCCGTTCGTGTTTGATTAAGCGGTAAAAGAGACTAATATGAAATTGAACACTCAAGAATTTACTCCTGTTTCTAGAGTTTGTCAATTTAAATTTTTATCAAGAAAAAAGATAATTGGAAATAGAGGGGAAAGGGGAGGGCAAAACGCAAAAAAAGACCGGCGTTAACCGGTCTTCCAGCATGTCGACAAACCCTCGCATTCGTTGTCAGTCCTGCGCGTTGGTGCTCACGTGAAAAAAGATCAGCGGCTAAAAGCTAGAGCGTCCTGCTCAACCGCCCCTGTCACCGCATCCTGCGGAAGTCTGTTCCAATGCTCGTCCTTCCTAGACTTCAAGGGTTTTCAATCACGCTGAAAAGATGACAAAGTCATAAAACGAAAACCGTTTTATGACTTTGTCAACAATCTGAAAGACCGGCGTTAACCGGTCTTCAATGTTTAGTTGCAGCCGCATGGCTGAGTTGGAGGAGTGCTGCGTTTAGCAACGTCAATGCTGGCTTCTGCATAAAATTTATTTCCGATGCTCAATGATTTATTCTCCGCACGGAAAGTATATGTACCAGCGGCAGGAAGAGTTTTGTTATTCAGTTTTAATTTGAATTCGCCAGCTCCTAACAAATCAAGCGCCAGAGGGATTCTTACTGTTTTTCCGTTATTAAGGATCTGTGTTTCACGCAACGCACGCCCGTTCATTGTGTCTTTTGTATTTGCAGTAAAACCGCTTGGCAAAGTAAATTCCATAACGCCAAGGCTGAGAAGCGTATTTGGACGGTACGTCAATTCAATATCTGAGAAAGACCATTCCGTTTTGCTGGTTCCTGTGATTGTTGCAAACAATGAAGCTGTTGACTGTGTTTTCATAGTAGACTCAGTATGAGCGGAAGTTGATTTAGATTCAGCCGCGAAAGAAGCTGTAGGTGCAGAAACGAGTAAACCGAGACTTAATGCGCTAATGGCCAAAGAAGATAATAATTTGCGTTTCATAATAAAATTCCCCCTAAAAAGTTATGAAATATACAGGCCTGCTCGCTGTTCACCTCCTCTGAACGGCCAAATACAAATTTTACCTACATAAAATTACCATCAAACTTTTTGGAAGTAAATGGGGTGTTTTTCCCGTATTTTTCAAATTTGTAGTAATTACATGTAAATGAACAGAAAAACGCCCGAGCAACCGGGCGTTTTCTTCTTTACTTTTTTTCGATTGGTATAAACTTAAAAATTTCTCCGCTCTGCACCGATTCAGCAAGCCGTTTCAGCCAATCATAGTAGGCTCTGGAGCTTTCCAGCTGCTCGTGTAACTGCAGGGCTTCATTTTTGATGTCCTCATTGAGGCCTTCCTTGTTTAAAACCTCTTGTAAATCAGCCTGAGCTTCTTCAATTGCCGCTACATTTACCTCAACTTCCCGTTCCCATTTAGGCGGGAAGAAATTTGTAAAAAACTTGAAGAAATCTTTTTCAGCCACAAATGTATGCTTGCGGATGCCCCGGTGGAATGTTTTTTTCACCACATTTAAATCCTGAAGCTTTTTGACACCTGTGCTCATGCTTGGTTTGCTCATTTGCAACTCTTCACGCATTTCGTCAAGCGTCATCTCATCACGCATATACATCGTCCCATATAAAATGCCGACACTGCGGGTAATTCCGTAAAGATCCATCGTTTCAGCAATGGAGTCGATAACAAGATCCCGAGCCTGTTCTATAGCTGCAAATTCTGGATTTTCATCCATACTGACCCTCTTTTCCTTTAGAAAGTTAAATTCGTTAAGTTACTTCTTTATGATCTTTATCTTAACGAAACATAAAGAAAAGTCAAAAAGAAAAATCAAAATGAGGCTTTGACAGTTTAAAAACCATATGTTAGATTAATGTTGTTAAAAACGTTAAATTTTTATTTAACAAACTTTATTTTCGTCAAGGAGGCTTATATGAGTCAAACATTATACATTGACGGTGAATGGATCAGTGCTGAAAAAGAGCAGATCCGCAACATTATCAATCCATTTAATCAAGAAGAAATTGCAACCGTAAGCGAGGGAGAGCGAGAGGACGCCATCAAGGCAATCGCAGCCGCGCGAAGAGCTTTTGACAAAGGAGAATGGTCATCTCTATCCGGGCTTGAACGCGGAAAGATTGTTCTGAAAATTGCGGAATTAATCAGGCGTGACCTTGATGAGCTGGCTGAGCTTGAATCCCTTGATACGGGAAAAACACTCGAAGAAAGTAAGGCTGATATGGACGATATCGCCAATGTTTTTCAATATTATGCCGGATTGGCAGACAAAGATGGCGGAGAGATCATTTCATCTCCGATCCCTGATTCAGAAAGCAAAATCATTAGAGAGCCAATCGGGGTTTGCGGCCAGATTACGCCCTGGAATTATCCGCTTCTGCAAGCGAGCTGGAAAATCGCGCCTGCACTGGCTGCGGGCAATACGATCGTCATGAAGCCGAGTGAGATCACGCCGCTAACAACAATCCAAGTGTTCAAGCTAATGGAAGAAGCGGGCGTTCCAAAAGGTGTCGCAAATCTTGTCCTTGGACCTGGAGCCACAGTGGGTGACGAGCTCGCAGCAAATAAAGACGTCGATTTGGTTTCATTTACAGGGGGAATCGAAACAGGCAAAAAAATCATGCGGGCAGCCAGCGGTAACGTCAAAAAAATCGCACTTGAACTGGGTGGGAAAAATCCCAATATCGTTTTCAAAGACGCAGATTTAGAAGTTGCTGTCGATCAGGCATTAAACGCTGTATTTTTCCATGCCGGCCAAGTATGCTCCGCCGGTTCCCGGTTGCTTGTTGAAGATGCCATTCACGATCAATTTTTAGCAGAGCTCGTCAAACGGACAAAACGCATAAAACTCGGAAATGGTTTTGACGCAGACACAGAAAGCGGTCCGCTTATTTCGGCAGAGCATAGGGCGAAGGTAGAAAAATATGTAGAGGTTGGAATAAAAGAAGGCGCGAAGCTCGAGACAGGAGGCAAACGGCCGGAAGACCCTGAGCTTCAAAACGGCTTTTTCTATGAGCCTACTATTTTCTCAAACTGTAAATCTGATATGAGAATTGTTCAGGAAGAGGTTTTCGGTCCTGTATTGACAGTCGAAACCTTCAGCTCGGAAGAAGAGGTCATTGCGCTTGCGAATGATACGATCTATGGCTTGGCCGGAGCGGTATGGTCAAAAGATATTGAAAAGTGCGAACGCGTTGCAGCCCGCTTGAGAATGGGAACCGTTTGGATTAACGATTTCCATCCATACTTTGCGCAGGCGCCATGGGGCGGCTATAAGCAGTCCGGATTCGGACGCGAGCTTGGAAAAATAGGCCTCGAAGAATACACAGAAGTCAAACATGTATATCGCAATACAAAACCGGCAGCGGTTAATTGGTTCAATTCATAAGAGGGAGAGATGAATAATGACATTAAATATGAAAGTAGAAAGCATGCACAAATTCCACACATTTGAAATTCCGACTGTGATTAAGCACGGGATCGGAGCCGTCAAGCAAACGGGTGAAGAAATAGCTGCGCTGGGCGTTTCGAAAGCACTCCTTGTCACAGACCCTGGGATTTATAAAGCCGGCGTCGTTGATCCTGTTATCGAATCACTTAAAGAAGCGGGCATTGAAGTGGTGCTCTTTCATAAAGTAGAGCCAAATCCGCCTGTCCGTCTGGTGAATGAAGGATCTGAGCTTTACAAAAAAGAGAACTGTAATGGATTGGTGGCAGTCGGAGGCGGAAGCTCCATGGATACTGCAAAAGCAATCGGAGTAGAAGCTACTCACGAAGGAAGCGTGCTTGATTATGAAGCGGCAGATGGAAAAAAACCGCTGGAAAACCGTATTCCTCCGCTGACGACAATTCCGACAACAGCTGGCACAGGATCAGAAGTAACCCAATGGGCGGTTATCACAGATGAAGAAAGAGAATTCAAATTTAATACAGGCGGTCCGCTGATCGCAGCGCACCTGACCATCATTGATCCTGAGCTCCATGTTTCAATGCCTCCGCATGTAACAGCCATGACAGGAATTGATGCGCTTGCACATGCCATTGAGTGCTATACAATGAGATTTGCACAGCCAATCACGGATGCAGTTGCTTTAATGGCAATTGAATATGCCGCTCATTACATTAAAAGAGCATTTGCTGACGGAGAGGATTTGGAAGCAAGATACGGAATGGCGCAGGCTGCGATGCTAGCGGGACTTTCTTACGGCAGTGAATCAGCGGGAGCGGCTCATGCGATGAGCCAGACGCTTGGCGGTATTATCCCGGTCGCTCACGGTCAATGTGTCGCCGCGATGATGGGACCTGTCATGGAATACAACTGGAAGGGCTACCCTGAGAAATTTGCACGTATTGCGAAAGCGTTCGGTATTGACACTAGCAATATGACAACAGAAGAAGCAGCGAGAGCATCTGTCAACTGGATGTATGATCTGGTCGAAGATTTAGAAGTGCCGACTTTAGAAGAGCAGGGAGTATCACCTGATATGATCGAACGCTTGTCTAAAGAAGCGATGAAAGATCCGCAAACCTTTGGAAACCCTAGAGACTTAAATGAAAAAGCATACAATTGGATCTACAAGCGCTGCTTTAACCTTACGCCTAAAACGGTATAACACGATGTCCCGCTCCTTTACAGAGCGGGATTTTTTTGGATAATGAAAAATAAATGGAAATGCTAAGGAAGAAGGTAGGTGCCGAATGATGTGGAAGCGTATGGCTGCAAAAACAGAAGGCTTGTATATTGCAGATACAGAAAGCTTCGTAACCAAGCGGAAGGACAAGTTCGATATTGATTATGGCGGCATCCCCGGTGACTTGCATTTTGGACTGACCAAAAAAGCGGGAGCCAGAGAACCAATGTTTTCAAGGGGAACTGAAATTTTCAATCGCAGACAAGTTTCAATTTTTCGATAGAGGAATGTGACGAGCTGGCTTTAAAAATGGAAGTTCCGAGTATTTTGCCGGAATGGCTCGGAGCGAATATCGCAGTCAGCGTAATCCACGATTTTACCTCATTAAAAGAAGGGAGCCGCCTCATTTTTCCGAGCGGTGCCGCTTTGCTGTGTGAGGGAGAAAATGATCCGTGTATCCAGCCGGGAGAAGTCATTCAGTCTTATTATCCGGACAAGCCGAAGCTGGCGTCTGCTTTCGTCCGCCACGCACTGGGCATAAGAGGGATTGTCTGTATTGTTGAGAGGCCAGGCGCTGTTTATGCTGGAGATGAAATAGAGGTCCATTCCTATCATAGGAAAGCCAAACGAAAAGCAGAAAGGGTCTGAATAATCAGGCCCTTTCCACCTTTTCTTTAATTTCTTTAATCTGGCTGAGATGCCGCTTTTCATGGTGGCCGATAAAATCGATCCACTGGCGGATAGTCAACTCTTGAAACACAGGATGCGGAAGCACTCTCTCAAAATCTTCTTCTTTTAGAGAGGCAATTGCCGCCGTCAGCTGTTCTCTCACCACATCAAGCTCGCGTTTCATTTGGCTGCCTGACTTAAATCCATGCTCAGGCTCAAGGTGACTCGGGGCTTTTCGCTTATTGTTTCTGTCTTGTGCAGCTTCAAGCGGTTTCGCTTCAACTTTTTTAACAGGAGCTTCCTTTACACGCTCCTTCAGCATGATTTGTGCGGCCATATCGATTTTTTTCAAATGATCAAGAACTTCCCGTATACTCCATTCTTCAGCAGAAGGCTTTTGATTCAGCTTTTCGTCAGAAAGCCCTTTGACTTCGTTCCACGTTTCTAATCTGGCTTCATTAAAGATACTCATCATATCTCCTCCTAAAGTGACATTACCATATATATAAGCAATTATCATTTATAAAGCACTTCAAAATGGCACACTTTATCTAAAAATTTCGAAACCTTTTTCGTTATGTCTCGTATAAATGGTAACGGCAGCCGTTCATCAATGCATTGATGCAGAAAGGATGAGGAATTTGGAGTTGTTTGGCGTCCCTATACAAACGATTTATCTTTATACGCTTATGATTGCGGGCAGTCTTACGCTATTATTTCTATTTTTCGGAGATGTGTTTGCAGGGCTGTCAGAAGGCATTCCCTTTCTTAATCCGACTTTGGCGCTCGCATTTTTTACATGTTTTTCAGCAGGCGGATATATAGGCGAACTCATATTGCCCCTATCCCACCTGTTGATCGCGCTTTTCTCTTGCATCCTTTCGATTATCCTTGTGATATTGCTTCACTTTTTTGTTCTGGTCCCATTATCATCCGCAGAAGAATCACTGGTTTATAAAGAAGATGATCTAAGAGGAAGGGTCGGCAAAGTGATTACCGCTGTTCCTATAGACGGGTTTGGTGAAGTGGTCATTGAAGGAATAGGCGGCACCATCTCGAAATCAGCGGTCAGCTTTGAGAATCAGCAGATCAGTTACGGGACAACGGTTTTGGTCGTAGATATCAACAACGGAGTTCTTTTGGTTACTCCGCATGAACCTATTTAAAACAAGGAGGAATGTAAAATGACAATGCCGATTATAATTGTCATCGGAGTTGTATTCTTTTTATTCATTGCACTGGTAGCCGTTTTTATCACAAAGTATCGTACGGCAGGACCAGATGAAGCGTTAATCGTAACGGGGAGCTATCTAGGAAATAAAAATGTTCATGTCGATGAAGGCGGCAACCGTCTTAAAATCGTCCGCGGCGGAGGAACCTTTGTCCTTCCCGTCTTCCAGCAGGCAGAGCCGCTAAGCCTATTATCAAGCAAACTTGATGTTTCGACACCTGAAGTCTATACCGAACAAGGAGTTCCAGTAATGGCTGATGGAACTGCGATTATTAAAATCGGCGGTTCTATAGGAGAAATCGCTACAGCGGCTGAACAATTTTTAGGAAAATCAAAAGATGACCGTGAGCAGGAAGCGCGTGAGGTTTTAGAAGGCCATCTTCGTTCCATTCTCGGCTCGATGACGGTTGAAGAAATCTATAAAAACAGAGAAAAATTTTCTCAAGAGGTGCAGCGTGTGGCCTCACAGGATCTCGCAAAAATGGGGCTTGTGATTGTTTCCTTTACCATTAAGGATGTACGTGATAAAAACGGTTATCTTGAATCATTAGGGAAACCGAGAATCGCTCAAGTAAAACGCGATGCTGATATCGCAACAGCAGAGGCTGATAAAGAAACCCGGATTAAGCGGGCAGAAGCCGATAAAGATGCAAAAAAATCAGAACTTGAACGGGCGACGGAAATCGCTGAAGCTGAAAAAACCAATCAGCTCAAAATAGCCGAATACCGCAGAGAACAAGATACGGCAAAAGCGAATGCCGACCAGGCATATGATTTAGAGACTGCCAGAGCGCGCCAGCAAGTCACCGAACAGGAAATGCAGGTTAAAATTATTGAACGCCAAAAACAAATAGAACTAGAAGAAAAAGAAATTCTTCGCCGGGAGCGCCAATACGACTCAGAGGTAAAGAAAAAAGCCGATGCAGACCGTTATTCAGTCGAGCAGTCCGCCGCAGCTGAGAAAGCCAAACAGCTCGCGGAAGCTGATGCCAAGAAGTACAGTATAGAAGCAATGGCGAAGGCAGAGGCCGAGAAAGTCAGAATTGACGGACTTGCAAAAGCAGAAGCTGAAAAAGCGAAAGGGGAAACAGAAGCTGAGGTTATCCGTCTAAAAGGTTTGGCGGAAGCGGAAGCAAAAGAGAAAATCGCCGCTGCTTTTGAACAGTACGGACAGGCTGCGATTTTCGATATGATCGTAAAAATGCTTCCGGAATACGCAAAACAAGTGGCATCACCTCTTTCAAATATTGATAAAATCACTGTTGTTGATACAGGGGGAAGCAGTGATTCAAGCGGCGCCAACAAAGTAACCAGCTATGCGACAAACTTAATGTCAAGCCTTCAAGAAAGCTTAAAAGCCTCATCGGGAATTGATGTAAAAGAAATGATTGAGAACTTTTCAGGAAAAGGAAACGTAAAACAAAGCCTTCACGAATTAACAAATGAAATAAAAGAAGCAAACGGGTCCAAACAAGAGAAGAATGACTAATGAAAGGATAGAACCAAATGGCAACTGTGAGAGAGGCAAAGTTAGAGGATATAATAGACATTGCAAAAGTGCATGTCGACAGCTGGAGAACAACATATCGCGGCATCATCCCGGCTGACTACTTAAATGGCCTGGACTACAAGGAATTTGAAGACAAATGGAAAAGCCGCTCGTTAAAGGGTGTATTTGTCGCTCAAGATGAAAAAGATTCAATATTCGGCTTTGCTTCATTTGGCCCTATTCGGTCTGAACAAGAAGGCTATGACAGCGAGCTATACGCGATTTACCTTTTAGAGGAGCATCAGCGGCAAGGTGCAGGCAGAGCGCTCTTAGCAAAAGGAGCAGAGTTTTTGCTTCATCATGGCTTTTCAAACATGTTTGTTTGGGTAATTGAGCAAAACCCCTCGATTTCATTTTATCAAGCCTATTCTCCTGAAAGAAAAGCGGAGGACAGCTTTGAAATTGCAGGAGAAAGGCTGAAAGAAATAGGGTTTGGCTGGCCGGATCTTTCTGCTTTGAAAACATCTCTTAACAGATAACAAAAAAACAACCCCCAGCGGATTGCGCTGGGGGTTGTCACGTTAGGCTTTGTCTATTTTAAGCAAACGCGGTGCTGTCATAAATAATAAACAAAGGACAATTGCACAGATGATGAATGAAGGAACCATATAAGTAGCATTATAAGTTAATGAATAAATCCATACCGGCGTTCCCTTTGGAGCATAGCTGCCGAAAAACACAGCTCCTGAAATGACGTGTGCCGCATAACGCAGGAAACTGCCGATAAAAACTGCGCTGACCACTGAAACAATCAGTTTCCCTTTATTTTTTGCTGCCGTTGCTTTGCGGACAGTATAAGCGAAATAGCCGCTTATCCCAATTGCTGTGAATGCGATCATATAATCCAGAAATAGCTGTACAGGATGCTGTGCGAATAAGTTTCCGATTGCTATTTGAACTAGTCCTGTCAGCAGGCCGGTAGTAAGGCCTGCTTTTACACCCCACCGAAACGAAATCAAAAAGATCGGAATCATCATGATGGAGACCGAGCCTCCTTGAGGCATTCGGAGAAACATTCCTGAGACGATGTCTAAAATAACAGCAGCCGCAGTCATAATTGCAATTTCAATAAGGCGAACCAGTTGCTTAGATTGATTCATAAAAATCCCCTTCCATTGATAGACAATCCAAAAGGACAACAAAAAAGCAGCACGCGGAAGGATGAGAAAAGTTCCACGCACTGCTTTACAATCTGCAATTCATTTGACTTTGCCACATCCCTACGCCAGCGTTAACTAACAGGTTCAAAGGGTCAGAACGTAACCGCTCACTCTCAGCTTTAATGCTCCCCTTGTGGTTATCAATATTTAATTCGTTTCTACTATACTAAAAAGAGAAAAAAACAACAAGGTCACACTATTGAATGTATATGTTCTTTTAACATAGTTATATGCTAAAGACATGAAGGGACGATATGCCGAGGATTATAGTTTATTTATTTTATAGATTTTTTTAGAAAAACTATTGCAATAAATAAATGCAGATGTTATATTATTAAACGTCGCTGATGCACAGCGGACAAAACAAGAAGCTTCAAAACAATTTGAAAAAAGTTGTTGACGAAATGGAAGCGAAATGTTATATTAGTAAAGCTGCTTCATTAAGAGGCAACGAAATGATCTTTGAAAACTAAACAAGACAAAACGTACCTGTTAATTCATTTTTATAAATCGCACAGCGATGTGCGTAGTCAGGGGCCTGCGCGATGCAGGTCATGCAGATGTTGTCACAGGATGTGACGAACTTAATCTGCGCTCCATTACTTTATGGAGAGTTTGATCCTGGCTCAGGACGAACGCTGGCGGCGTGCCTAATACATGCAAGTCGAGCGGACAGATGGGAGCTTGCTCCCTGATGTTAGCGGCGGACGGGTGAGTAACACGTGGGTAACCTGCCTGTAAGACTGGGATAACTCCGGGAAACCGGGGCTAATACCGGATGCTTGTTTGAACCGCATGGTTCAAACATAAAAGGTGGCTTCGGCTACCACTTACAGATGGACCCGCGGCGCATTAGCTAGTTGGTGAGGTAATGGCTCACCAAGGCAACGATGCGTAGCCGACCTGAGAGGGTGATCGGCCACACTGGGACTGAGACACGGCCCAGACTCCTACGGGAGGCAGCAGTAGGGAATCTTCCGCAATGGACGAAAGTCTGACGGAGCAACGCCGCGTGAGTGATGAAGGTTTTCGGATCGTAAAGCTCTGTTGTTAGGGAAGAACAAGTGCCGTTCAAATAGGGCGGCACCTTGACGGTACCTAACCAGAAAGCCACGGCTAACTACGTGCCAGCAGCCGCGGTAATACGTAGGTGGCAAGCGTTGTCCGGAATTATTGGGCGTAAAGGGCTCGCAGGCGGCTTCTTAAGTCTGATGTGAAAGCCCCCGGCTCAACCGGGGAGGGTCATTGGAAACTGGGGAACTTGAGTGCAGAAGAGGAGAGTGGAATTCCACGTGTAGCGGTGAAATGCGTAGAGATGTGGAGGAACACCAGTGGCGAAGGCGACTCTCTGGTCTGTAACTGACGCTGAGGAGCGAAAGCGTGGGGAGCGAACAGGATTAGATACCCTGGTAGTCCACGCCGTAAACGATGAGTGCTAAGTGTTAGGGGGTTTCCGCCCCTTAGTGCTGCAGCTAACGCACTAAGCACTCCGCCTGGGGAGTACGGTCGCAAGACTGAAACTCAAAGGAATTGACGGGGGCCCGCACAAGCGGTGGAGCATGTGGTTTAATTCGAAGCAACGCGAAGAACCTTACCAGGTCTTGACATCCTCTGACAATCCTAGAGATAGGACATCCCCTTCGGGGGCAGAGTGACAGGTGGTGCATGGTTGTCGTCAGCTCGTGTCGTGAGATGTTGGGTTAAGTCCCGCAACGAGCGCAACCCTTGATCTTAGTTGCCAGCATTCAGTTGGGCACTCTAAGGTGACTGCCGGTGACAAACCGGAGGAAGGTGGGGATGACGTCAAATCATCATGCCCCTTATGACCTGGGCTACACACGTGCTACAATGGACAGAACAAAGGGCAGCGAAATCGCGAGGTTAAGCCAATCCCACAAATCTGTTCTCAGTTCGGATCGCAGTCTGCAACTCGACTGCGTGAAGCTGGAATCGCTAGTAATCGCGGATCAGCATGCCGCGGTGAATACGTTCCCGGGCCTTGTACACACCGCCCGTCACACCACGAGAGTTTGTAACACCCGAAGTCGGTGAGGTAACCTTTTAGGAGCCAGCCGCCGAAGGTGGGACAGATGATTGGGGTGAAGTCGTAACAAGGTAGCCGTATCGGAAGGTGCGGCTGGATCACCTCCTTTCTAAGGATATATTACGGAATATAAGACCTTGGGTCTTATAAACAGAACGTTCCCTGTCTTGTTTAGTTTTGAAGGATCATTCCTTCGAAACGTGTTCTTTGAAAACTAGATAACAGTAGACATCACATTCAATTAGTAAGACAAGATATCACATAGTGATTCTTTTTAACGGTTAAGTTAGAAAGGGCGCACGGTGGATGCCTTGGCACTAGGAGCCGATGAAGGACGGGACGAACACCGATATGCTTCGGGGAGCTGTAAGCAAGCTTTGATCCGGAGATTTCCGAATGGGGAAACCCACCACTCGTAATGGAGTGGTATCCATATCTGAATTCATAGGATATGAGAAGGCAGACCCGGGGAACTGAAACATCTAAGTACCCGGAGGAAGAGAAAGCAAATGCGATTCCCTGAGTAGCGGCGAGCGAAACGGGATTAGCCCAAACCAAGAGGCTTGCCTCTTGGGGTTGTAGGACACTCTGTACGGAGTTACAAAGGAACGAGGTAGATGAAGAGGTCTGGAAAGGCCCGC
>NZ_CP026362.1:3152500-3342500 GCF_004116955.1 Bacillus vallismortis
AGCTCAGACTGGATGAACTGCTGCTGCCACACGGCGTAATCCTTATATTGAATGCGGAGCGGCTCAACGATTTCTCCGTCGTACAGCTTCGAAAGCTCCTCAATCAGCACACCGACAGACGCACCGTCAGAAATAATATGGTGCATATCGAACAGCAGAACATGCTCAGTGTCTGAGTGCTTGATCAGCCCCATCCTGAATAACGGAAGCCGATCAATTCTGAAAGGTTTGATAAACTCGGAAACGATCCGCTCTGTCTCCTCTTCTGCAGCTTCGAAATAGGCCATCTCACACTCAGCTTCTTCCCAAATCCGCTGCACCGTTTCTCCATCTTTCAGTTCAAACGTGGTTCTAAAGGCCTCATGACGCTGCATTAACTGCTGCATGACGCTGTTAAGCCTTTCAACATCAAGCTCACCTGTAAGGCGCAGAACCGCCGGCATGTTATAGCTCGTTTGCGCTCCTTCAAGCTGCTGGAGCACATACATCCGCTTTTGCGGTGAGGAAACAGGATACGTATCTTGTTTTTTTGCCGGGCTGATGCTGACGGCTGCCCCTTTTTCAGAAGAGGCTATCACCTGTGCTAAGCCCTCAACCGTAGGTGACTGGAAGAGATCTTTGAGTGACAGCTCAACCCCCAGTTCCTGATGAACCAAGGCAAGCATCTTCATGCCTGCTAATGAATGTCCGCCGATGTCAAAGAAGTGGTCATAAGCGCCGACCTGTTGAACCTGAAGCACCTGCGCCCAAATGTCCGCGAGTTTTTGTTCCGTTTCATTGCGAGGCGCAACATATGAAACACCTGTCGAGACGTTGGCATCAGGAAGCGGCAGTGCTCTCCGGTCGATTTTTCCGTTCCCAGTCAGCGGCAGCTCATCCATTTGGATAAACACCGCAGGAACCATATAAGTCGGCAGATCCTTCGCCGCATGTTCTCTCAGCTCTTGAGATGAGATGCCTCCCTCTCCGACAAAGTACGCGCAGAGCAGCTTGTCTCCCGCTCCTTGATCAACAGCAAGCACGACAGTCTCCTGCACGCGGTCGTGGGTTTGCAGCTGATGCTCGATTTCTCCAAGCTCGATGCGCTGTCCGCGGATTTTCACCTGATGATCGATCCGCCCGATAAATTCGATGTCGCCATTCGGCAGCCATCTGGCAAGGTCACCCGTTCTATACATGCGTTCGCCGGACGTAAACGGATGCGGAACGAACTTCTCCTCAGTCAGTTCTGGACGGTTGTAATAGCCTTTCACGAGTCCTTCGCCGCTCACGCAAAGCTCCCCGGCAATCCCGGCAGGCTGTACGTGTCCAGCCCGGTCAAGGATGTATACTTCCGTGTTGCTGACCGGTTTTCCAATCGGAACAGACAGCGTGTTCTCCTCCAATTCATCAACCGGATGATACGTTGCGAAAACCGTGCTTTCAGACGGCCCGTACATGTGAAGGAGTTTGCCTTTTCCAACCGTTTGCAAAGCTTTTCTGACATGCTCAACCGAAGCCCGCTCCCCGCCAAACATAATCTTGCGCAGCGTTGACAAGCACGCCGGATTCAAGTCCACAAGCAGGTGGAACAAAGCGGTTGTAATCATGAGAATGCTGATATTCTCCCGCTCTATGACCCGAGACAGGCGAGCCATATCCAAAACAGTTTCTTTCGGTATCAGCACAAGCTTGGCACCATTTAACAAAGAACCGAACATATCAAACATGAATGCGTCAAATACGTAATTGGAAAGGCCCAGGATCGTATCCTGTTCTGTGATGCTGAGATAATTCGTTCCCTTCACCGTGCGCAGAATATTGGCATGTGTCACGATATTTCCCTTTGGTGTTCCTGTCGTTCCGGACGTATACGTCAGATTGGCGACCGCCGCGGAGTCAAGAGGCAATGCGAGATTTTGCGTATCGGCATGATAGCTTTCTTCCTCATCCGCAAGCACGATGACACCGCTAAATGCTGCTTCTTCTGCTAAAGCCTTTAATTTTTTCTGAGTAAGAAGCACCTTCGCTCCGCTGTCACGGAAGAAATGCTGCATCCGCTGAATCGGATGTTCCGGATCAATCGGCACATAAGCCGAGCCAGCTTTTAAAACGGCGAGGATCGACACAATCATGTCCATTGACCGCTCGCATAAGACTGCCGCCGTTTTGCCTTCACCTGCCCCTAGAGAAAGAATGCCGCGCGCCAACCGATTGGCCCGTTCATTCAGCTCACGATAGGTAAGTGATTCGCCTTCATATTGAAGTGCCGGCTGGTCTGGCGTTTTCGCCGCTTGCTCTTCAAACAGCTGAACAATCGTTTTGCCTTTCGGATAAGGTGTTCTTCCCGGGTTAAACTGCTGAATTTGCGCAGCAGCCTCCTCTTTAGAAAGAAGATTGTAGTCAGAAATCTGTTTCTCAGGCTCAGCCGCAGCAGCATCAAGCAAACGCGCAAAATGGTTGAGCAGCCTGTCAGCCGTGCTTTGTTTAAACAGCTTCGTGCTGTAGTCCAAATCAAGCTCAATGCCTTCATCGGTTTCTCTCGCCTGCACCGTCAAATCAAATTTGGCAATCTTGAAATTGGTCTCATGAACAGACAAGGACAGATCGCCGACAGCGGGAATGCCCTCTGTCGCATTTTGAAGACTGAACATCGTGTCAAACAGCGGATGTCTGCTTACATCACGGGGGATGTTCAAATCTTCTACAAGCCACTCAAACGGATAGTCCTGATGAGAAAAGGCATCCAGCACCTGTTTGCGGACACGCGCGATCAACTGGGTAAACGTCTCATCCTGCTTCACTTCACTGCGAATCGCGAGCGTATTGACGAACATCCCGATAATGCCCTCTGTATCGGAGTGGTTTCGGCCCGCTGACGGCGTGCCGACAATGATGTCATCCTGTCCCGTATACTTTGATAAAAGCGTATAGTATGCGGACAGCATCACCATATACAGCGTGGCGCCACTTTGTTCAGCCAAACGATGTAAGCGATCCTTTAATCCCGCATCCAGCTTGATTGACACCCGGTCCCCTTCAAAGCTTTGAACAGGCGGTCTCGGATAATCGGACAGAAGCTGAAGCACCGGAAGCTCGCCCGCAAAGACTTTTTTCCAATACGCCCGGTCCTTCTGGTACCCTTCAGCAGCCTGGACGCTTTGCCACACGGCGTAATCCTTATATTGAAGGCGAGGCTCAGGAAGCTGTTCGCCTTTGTATATCCGTGCTAACTCCTCCAATATAATGCCGATGGACACACCGTCAGAAATCAAATGGTGCATGTCAAACAGCAGCATATGACGGTTCTTTCCAAGCTCCATCAAGCCGATTCTGAACAGCGGCGCTTTCGCCAAGTCAAATCTCCGGACGAATGAAGCCATCATTGCCTCATCTGAGCGGCCGCCTCTTTCCATCATCTCGATGTTAAAATCGACACTGTCATGAATGTTCTGTCTCGGCGTGCTGTTATCAAGAATAAATGACGTTCTCAACGACTCGTGGCGGCGGATTAGCTCTTGAAATGCGAGCTCCAGCTTTTGAATCTCTAAAGGCCCTTCCAAAATCGCTGCCGCCGGCATATTGTAGCCGACTCCCGCATCCTCGAACTGGCTGACGATATATGTTCGCTGCTGTGCCAACGAAAGCGGGTAATGCTCCTGTTTTTCAGCAGGTTCAATCGCTGTAAATGCCCGGCTTTCTCTGCGTTCGGCTTCCTCTGCAAGAGCCGCGATCGTCGGATTCTCAAATAAGTATTGAAGCGGAATATGGGCGCCTGTTTGCTTATGAATCTTTGTTAAAAGCGTCATGGCCTTCAATGAATGTCCGCCCGTTTCAAAGAAATTGTCAAAGATCCCTGCCTTCTCAACATTCAGCACATCCTGCCAAATGGCTGCGATTGCTTTTTCCGTCTCATTTCGAGGCGCAGTATAGGCCGTTCCGCTGACCGCCTTCACCTCCAGCGCAAACAGCTTGCGGCGGTCTACTTTGCCGCTTGGCGTGAGCGGAATTTCTGCCACTTCTGTAAAGTAAGCCGGGACCATATAGTCAGGAAGCTGTCTGGCCGCATGCTCCCGCAGGCTGGCCGGCGCAAATTCGCTGCCAGTCTTTTGCACAACATATGCGGAAACCTCAAGATTTGCTTGTTCGTCAGGGCGTGCCAAAACAACAGCTTTCTCAACGTCTGGCGCCTGCTGGATCACGGCTTCAATTTCTCCGAGCTCAATCCGGTACCCGCGGACTTTGACCTGGTCATCCTCTCTGCCTAAATATTCAATTGTTCCGTCTGGAAGCCAGCGCACCACGTCTCCGGTCCGGTACATGCGATCGCCTGGCACAAATGGATCTTGTAAAAACTTCACAGCTGTCAATTCAGGCAGATGCAAATAGCCCCGGCCAACACCATCACCGGCGATATAAAGCTCGCCAGCCACGCCTTCAGGCTGCAGCCGGCCTTTTTTATCCAAAATATATAGGCGGTTATTTCCCAGCGCTTTCCCAATCGGCACATACGCTGATTGAACGGCACTTTCTGGGATCACCGGATGAACGGACGCGTCAACACACGTTTCAGTCGGCCCGTACACATTGGTCAAACGCGGCGCTGTGCCTGCTTCTTTAAACAGCTTCAGCAGCTTGTCCGCAACAACAGACGATAGGCCCTCTCCTCCAATTAGCATATGCTTCAGCTTGAGTCCTTCAAAATCTCCTGCCGCGACCAGCATTTGCAGATGGGCTGGTGTTCCGTCCGTCGCTTCGATGCTGTGCCTGCGATAATATGCAGCAAGGGCAGCTCCGTTTGTCACGGTTTTCTTAGGTACGATATAAAGGGTTTGTCCCAATAGAAGCGACGCGAAAATCTGCTTCACTGACGCATCAAAGTGGAAAGGCGCAAGCAATGCCATCCGCAGTGTTTGGCTGCCGCTTTGATAAATCGTCTGCTGCAAAGATTCAACCAAATGATGAACCTGGCGATGCTCGATCATCACGCCTTTCGGACGTCCGGTTGTTCCCGATGTGTAAATAATGTAAGCAAGGTTCTGTGCGTTCACATCTGCATTCGGGCTATCGACTGCACCTTCCGCAATCGCACGATCAAAATCAATCAGCTCCGCATCGGACACAGGAGGTGCAACCTTCGATTCAGTCAGGATAAAGTCCGCACCGCAGTCCTCCAAAATATATTGGATGCGCTCCGCCGGAAACGCGGGATCAATCGGCACATAGGCTCCGCCCGCTTTTAAAATCCCCATGATCGACGTAATCATCCGTTCAGAGCGATCAAGCAGAACCGCGACAGGACTGTCCGCGCCAACGCCTTTCTGTTTCAATAGATTAGCGATGCGTGAAGATTGTTCATGTAACGTTTGATAGGACAATGTGCGATCTTCAAACACAACCGCTGGCTGATCAGCAAGCAGATCAGCCTTTTCTTGGAACAGCTCTGGAATCGTCATATCCTTGCGGTAGCTGACAGATTCACCACCGGCCCTCTCAAGCAACTTCTCTTTTTCCGCTTCAGAAATCAGCGTTAATTCATCAATTGTATGATCCGGATGCGTTAACGCGTTCTCAATCATCGTAATCATGCGCTCACAAACAGTGTTGATTTCTTCACGCGAAAATAAATCAGTGCGGTAATCAAAATCAATGGTGAGCTTTCCAGTATCCCATCGATCCTTTACATGAATCGAAACATCATTCAATCCGCTTCCGCTGAAAATCGGCTCAGTCAAAAAGGCAAGATCCTCTTCTTTCTGCCACTGCATGACCTGATATTCAAGAGAAACCGTAAACAGCTTGGTCAGAGAACTCTTTGTTTCACGCAAATCGTTTATCAGAAGGTTATACGGGTACTTTTGGTGACGCAGCGTCTTCATGAGATCCTTCATTCGGTCTTTGACAAAATCTAAGAATGCCTGTCCGCCGTCTACGTTTGTACGAAGTGGAACTGTCGAAACAAACATGCCAAGCATCTGCTTCTCTTTCGCATTTGTCCGATTGCCCATAAAGGTTCCCGTCACGACATCATTCTGGCCGCTGACTCTGTACAAATAGGCGGCAAGCACCGATTGAAACACTGAAAGAACACTGACCTTGTTTGCCTCACAAAACGATAGGATCTGCTGATGAAGCGCTTCAGGCACATCCTTAGAGAACCTCTCAGCATCTAAACTCCCTCCGCCTGAAGCATTCCGTTTAAGAGAAACAAGCTCAGGCACCGTTTCAAATTGCTTGTTCCAAAACGCCTTGTCCTTTTCAAACCGCTTTGATTGAGCATAGTCCTGTTCAGATAAAACATGATCGATAAATGAATGCGAGATCCCTTCGTTTGTTTCTGAGCCGCCCGCTAATTCTAAATAAATGTGCATAATCGCATTTCCGAGAATATTCATAGAAATTCCATCAGAAATCACATGATGAACATTTGCGTAAAACCACACTTCATTTTCCTTTATGGTGAAGATGGAAAAACGGAATAAGTCACACTCGTACAGCGGCAAAGGCTTTTTTGTTTCCTCCCGGCTCCATTGTGAAATAAACTCTATCGCATTCGGATCTCCAGTGGTGTCAGTATGTTTTATATCAACAGGCCGATACTCGCTTATATATTGTACGGGCTCACCGTTTTCATCGAGCCGCAAACGAAGGCGCATGGCGTCATTTCTGCGGATAAACGTTTGTATCGCTTCCTCAACTAGCACCCAGTCAACCTTCTCCGTTGAAACCAGCTTGCCAATCCCCGCAAGATTTGAAATACTTGTATGAGGATAAAATTTTTCTGTATACCAAATTCGTTTTTGTGCATCCGTTAAAGGGTAAAAAGTTATTTCCATATCGTCATACCTCCCCTAATCTTCAATAAGCAGTGAACATGCGCAATGCATTTCCCTTTCTTATCCATATAAGCTTTTAATACTTATGGACTAACAGCCAAAAAAGCCAAAAGAACTACACTAAAAACCAGTGCATCTAAACAAAAAAACGGATTGCCGCTATCAAAACGGCTGCCATCCATCATCTTCGCGGCGTATACCACAAGCAGATAAAGACCGCAAGACTCTTCATCCCAATACAAAACAATTTTGGCTATTTATTCATTGTTTTCAATATTTTTTACCTTGCTATCGTTCACTTTAAATGAAAAAAGTGTTTTTATCACCGAAAAATGGGTGAAAAGTTTCATGCGGGATACCGAAAGATTCCAGTTTATTTACTGGGATATTTTTGCGGGATGCCGCAACAATTTCCACTAAACATTATTTACAGAAAAATAAAAATCTTTAAGTCAAACCGTTCCTTTCTATCCCTTTGATTGTTGAAAGCCATTTACAATCTTTACATCGCACCTGTTACCTCGCAAAAACCGAAAAACAAACAAAAAAAGACACCCTTGTGAAGAGCGTCTTACAACGATTCCTTTATGATTTTTTTGTCGACATCAATCAATTCCATATAGCCCTTCCCCCACTCATACATGGCATCCAGAATAGGCATCAGGCTTTCTCCTTGCGGGGTCAAGGAATATTCAACCTTCGGCGGGACAACCGGATACACTTCCCTGTGAACAATCAAATCCTGCTCAAGCTCTCTCAGCTGATTCACCAGGATTTTCTGCGTGATATCAGGAATCAAAGTTTTTAATTCATTGAACCGTTTTGTTCCTTCTTTCCCCAAATGCCACAAAATGAGCATTTTCCATTTTCCGCCGATCACTGCAAGCGTTAATTCCTTCTCACAATTAAACCTTTTGTCGTCCATCCGGCTCAATAGAAATCCCCCTTAGCATATTTTTTGTATGTTAGATACGTATCGTCACTTACTTACTTTTTTGCAGACTCCTTTTTATTATACTCACTCATAAAACCAAGCGAAAGAAATCTGATCGCCTCTTCTCACAGTATCCTCCAAGTAACTAGTTGACTTTAAAGTGCCTACTTCTCATGAAAAGTGGGAGCCTATAGAATGAAAAATAATTCGAAAAGGGAGTGGATCAATAATGGAATTACAATTAGCATTAGACCTCGTAAATATTCCGGAGGCCATCGAGCTCGTCAAAGAAGTGGAACAATACGTCGACGTGGTTGAAATCGGAACACCCGTTGTCATCAATGAAGGCCTCAGAGCCGTTAAAGAAGTAAAAGAAGCATTTCCGCAATTGAAGGTTCTAGCAGACCTGAAAATCATGGATGCCGGCGGATACGAGATCATGAAAGCGTCGGAAGCAGGCGCTGACATCATCACCGTTTTAGGGGCTACAGACGATGCAACAATTAAAGGCGCAGTAGAAGAAGCCAAAAAACAAAAGAAGAAAATCTTAGTCGACATGATTAACGTGAAAGATATTGAATCACGCGCGAAAGAAATTGACGCACTCGGTGTTGATTACATCTGCGTCCATACTGGATATGATCTTCAAGCAGAGGGCAAAAACTCTTTCGAAGAATTAACGACAATCAAAAATGCCGTAAAAAACGCAAAAACCGCAATTGCGGGTGGAATTAAGCTTGATACACTGCCAGAAGTGATCAAACAAAAGCCCGACCTTGTCATTGTTGGGGGCGGCATTACAAGCGCAGCCGATAAAGCCGAAACAGCTTCAAAAATGAAACAGCTTATTGCCCAAGGATAACGAAATGAAAACGACTGAATACGTAACGGAAATTCTGAATGAGTTACACCGTTCAGCGGCTTATATTTCTGATGAAGAAGCGGATCAGCTCGCCGACCACATTCTCTCGTCCAATCAAGTTTTCACTGCGGGAGCGGGGCGGTCTGGCCTAATGGCAAAATCCTTCGCAATGAGATTGGCGCACATGGGCTTTAACGCTCATATCGTTGGCGAGATTCTTACTCCGCCGCTTCGCGAAGGTGATCTCGTCATTCTCGGCTCAGGATCAGGCGAGACAAAGAGCCTGATCCATACAGCAGCCAAAGCAAAAAGCTTACACGGGGTTGTTGCCGCTTTAACCATCAACCCGGAATCAAGCATTGGCAAACAAGCGGATCTCATCGTCAAAATGCCCGGTTCTCCTAAAGACCGGTCAAACGGAAGCGATAAAACCATACAGCCAATGGGTTCATTATTTGAGCAAACTTTGCTGCTATTCTATGATGCGGTGATTTTAAAACTCATGGAGAAAAAAGGACTCAATTCCGAAACCATGTTCACCCACCACGCAAACCTTGAATAGCGTCACACGACCGGCCTGAAGATCAGGCCGGTTTTTAAATTGCCAAAATAAAACTTTAAACCTAAAAACCGATAAGTAATATGACCTACAAAATCATAAAAAGGAGGAATTATGTTGATAAACCGACTAAGGCTTAAGCTGGGAACTAAAATTCTCTGCCTGGTTTTCGTGATTATTCTTATGTTTTCAGCATCAGTTGGCACTGTGATGCTTAAGGATATTACAGACAGCATGAAACAAATGGCGACTGAAAAAGCGAAAGGCGATCTCGCTTTAAGCAGCGCTTATATCGACGATGTTATTTCAGGGGATTGGGAGGTTAAAAACAACAAATTGTATAAAGGCCAAACCCAAATCAACGGTAATGAAGATATCGTTGATCTGCTTGGCGAAAAAACAGGCGATACCGTTACAATTTTTCAAGGGAATACTCGTGTAGCAACCAATGTCATGAAGAATGGCGAAAGAGCTGTAGGCACTCAGGCTTCTTCTGAAGTGACTGACGCTGTTTTAAAGAATGGAAAACGATTTTACGGACAAGCAGACGTAGCAGGCTCTTCTCATCAGACGGCATACATGCCTTTAAAAGATCAAAATGGGAATATCATCGGCATGCTGTATACAGGAGCCAATCAAAACATTTTAACATCACTTACGCAATCACTTCTCATTCAATTCGCTATCGTTCTTGTTATTGTCATTATTGTATCAGTCATCCTTGTCCTGTTTTTCACTAGAAGAATCAATAAGCGGCTGAACGCTTTAAAATGCGCCTTTGAAAGTGCCGGAAACGGAGATATGACAATAGAGGTGTCAGACAAATCCGGTGACGAGCTATCAGAACTCAGCTTCTATTACAATAAGATGCGAATGAAACTGAACGATACCATCCAGACCGTACAGCAATCAGCCCTTCAGCTTGCGTCAGCCTCTCAGCAGCTCTCAGCAGGTGCAGAGGAAACAAATCAAGCTTCAGAAAAGATCACAGAAGCTGTACAGCAGATTGCAAATGGGGCCCAGCATCAGATCAATCGAATTGAAGACAGTGAAAGCTCACTAAAACAAGCTTCAGCAGACATCCAAGATATTTCTTCAAATACTGCCGCAATTGCTGACAAAGGAAAGCTTGCACAAACAAAAGCCGACATTGGGCAAAAGGAAGTTCTAAATGTACAGGCACAAATGGATGCGATACACCAGTCGATTCAGAAAAGCGGGGAAATCATACAGCAGCTGGACGGCCGCTCAAAACAAATTGAACAAATTTTATCCGTCATCACCCAAATTGCCGATCAGACAAATCTCCTGGCGCTCAATGCAGCGATTGAAGCTGCCAGAGCCGGTGAACATGGCAAAGGCTTTGCAGTTGTTGCCGATGAAGTACGTAAATTAGCGGAAGAATCTCAACAATCTGCGGGACAGATTTCAAAACTGGTTACAGAAATACAAAAAGATATGAACCATTCTGCTAGATCTGTTGACCATGTGAAAACAGAGGCTGCAGAAGGTGTCACTATGATCCAGCGCACCCGAAATGCATTTAAGGAAATTGCAGCCGCAACAGGTGAAATCAGTGCCGAGATTAGTGATTTATCATCATCTGTATCAAACATTTCAGCTACTGCACACCAAATAAACAACTCTTTTGCAGCCAATACGGACGACATAAAGGAATCCACAGAAAATACCCGGCAGGCTGCCGCACTAACAGAAGAGCAATTTGCTGCTATGGAAGAGATTACTGCAGCTTCTGAAACGCTATCTCAATTAGCTGAGGAGCTTACCGGTATCATAAGCCAATTTAAAATGATTGATCAACCTGAAATCGACTGATGACTCAGTGTCATTATTGAAATTTAGAAACAGTGTTTTACTAAAAACAAATATTTCGCTCTTCTAAAATTACGATATCAGCAATAAAACGAGTGTAAAACAAAATGTTTTAACCTTTACACCAAACGTTTTCTGGATTACTCTTGGGTCAGTTTTAACGTTGCTAAAAGCGGGAGGTGAACATCACGATGGACATCATAAAAACGATACTTCTCGTCATCGTCGTCATAGCAGCTGCAGCTGTCGGCCTGATCAAGGGAGACTTTTTCTCAGCTGATCAAAAAACGTCTCAAACGAATGAATATGACGAAACAATCGCCCTCCCTTCGGACCGTTATCCCGAAACAGCAAAACATATTGAGGATGCGATAAATGAGGGGTACTCAGATGTATGCACCATCGACAGAGACGGCGCTGAGGAACGCCGCGAGCAATCATTAAAAGACGTACCTCCTAAAACGGGGTATGACAGAGATGAATGGCCAATGGCCATGTGCAAAGAAGGCGGTGAGGGAGCTTCAGTAGAATATATTTCTCCCGCAGACAACCGCGGTGCAGGCTCCTGGGTCGGGCATCAGCTTACCGATTATCCAGACGGCACAAAGGTTTTATTCACCATTCGGTAAACAGTTAGAGGAGGAACAGCACTTTGATCAAGTCATGGAAGCCACAAGAACTGTCGATTTCATATCATCAATTTACTGTATTTCAACAGGATTCTGCACCTCCTGTTATGGATTGGACTGACGAAGCGATCGAAAAAGGATTTGCTGCGGCGGACGGAGCGATTTCATTTGAAGCACAGAGAAATACAAAGGCCTTTATTCTTTTGCGACTGAACAGTTCAGAAACTGTAAACTCCTACAAAAAGAAAGTGACTGTTCCTTTTCAAGTCACAGAAAACGGAATTGAAATTGAAAGCATTATGTCTAAAAGGCTGTCCTTTGATCTTCCTAAAGGAGACTATCAATTGACATGCTGGACTGTGCCGGCTGAGATGTCAGATCTGCACGCCGACACTTATATTATTGATGCTGTTTCTGTGTAATGAAAAAGCCCTGAGAGCATGACTCTCAGGGACTCTTTATAAACTCTCTCCGTTTGTCTTACTTACATCCTGATACCAATAAAAACTTTTTTCTTCAAGCGTTTTAAATCATGTGTATTTTCCTCATCTCGATTGACATATCTGTTAAGCTGGCTGAACGGCTACCAAAAAAGATACGGATTTGTATGGATGCTGGCGGATCATAGTGTGTTATCACTCCAGAAATATTTGATAAACCTTTCATAGGCTATGAAACGCGTTTTATATCAACTCGATATCAATCTCGGAACAGCTCATTCAATATTTTTTCTCTGTGTCTAAGAAAATATCGTGTTAATTGAACATGTTCTGTTTCCTCATAATCTGTATGATGTATCCTTCCACCATCAAAGCTTAAAATATTTGCATTGGGATAGCCCAGGAGGATCGGGGAGTGAGTCGCAATGATCATCTGCACATTTCCACCCTTCACCAAATCATGTATTAACCTCAAAAAAGCCAACTGCCTGGCTGGAGAAAGTGCCGCTTCCGGCTCATCTAAAAGATAAATCGCTTTTTCATTAAAACGATGACGGAACAGAGACATAAAGGATTCTCCATGTGATTGCTCGTGCAGCGGCCTCCCGCCATAAGAAAGGTATGGCTGAGGAGCATCTAATTCCATCTTATCCAGATGAAGAGAAAGATGATAAAACGATTCAGCTCTTAAAAAGAAGCCATTTGTTACTTTTGGAAGCCAAGACAAGCGTATGTAATCGCCTAAGTGAGAATCTGACTCCTGTAATTCATAGACATTATTTCGGCTTCCACCCGCTGTATTGAATTCACATTTATGTGCTATCGCTTCAAGCAAAGTAGATTTACCGGATCCATTTTCTCCTACAAAAAAAGTTACTTGGCTAGTAAATAAAATGTCATGTAATTGGCTGATAGCCGGGATAGAAAAAGGAAACCTGCCAAAGTCCGAAATCTTATCTCGAAGAAGAGTAACCTTTTTTAAAAACATAGCATCTCCTTTCAGTTACATAATATATTGAGGAAAATCTTCTGTATGTATAAAAACATAGCCCATCCTAGTAATCCAAAGCATACCGCCAACCAGAATGGCACATGAATTTTCAGCAAAAACGCCAAAATAGCAAGCAAAAAAACTGTAGCAGGGATTCCTCTAAGCACACCTGATGCAAATTGGCTTAATTGAGCTGTTTTTTCACCCTCCATTCGCATCCAAAAAAGGCTTAATAAACTGACCAAGGGTAAAGCGGCTATGATTCCTCCATAGGTCGGATGTCTTTTTGATATTTCAGTTACAAAACCAATAATCAACGCAGAGATGATCACTTTGCTTAGGACTGCCATTGTTTAGCTTCCTTACTTAAAAGTTCAAAGGCCTGTTCAAGTAAATCCTTTTCTGATGTGCTCATTCGTTCAATGATTTGTTTTAATTTCTCTTTATCTAGCTGTGTATGCTGTTCAAGAACAGCTCTTCCTTCTTGTGTTAAGAAAACGAAAACCTTTCGTTCATCTTGGTGACTTCGCCGTTTAGCCGCAAATCCCTTTTGAATTAAACGTTTAGTATGCTCTGACGCTGTATTGTGAGAGACAGACAAGTATTCAGCCAAAGCCCCTATTGTTGCTTCGCCTCGCTTTTCAATATGCTGCATGAGCCGTATTGCCTGGTGAGAAATATTGTCTTTATGTTTGTAATGTAATAAATAATAAATATCTGTCCACTGCTGATTTAACTTAGTTATGAAATCCAATTCCATCGTACACACCCCTTTTATATCTTATTATACGATATAAAATAACAATACGATATTTTTTCTCAAGTTTCACTTATTTGTTACTAGCAGCTTATTCACATGATAAAAGCACCCAATTCCCATTGGATGCTTACCGTTTTAATGTCTTTTTTCAAATTTATGCGGATGGGGGTGAGGCTTTGGAACAAAGCCATTTTGTTTCATCATTTCAAAGTGTTTGTCCATATGGTTTTTGATGTGTTCTCCTCTTTCTTTAGGCAGAACACCATATTCCACATACTTCGAGACTACGTCTTTGCGCTTTTTCAGTATGTCTGCTTCAAGCTGTTCAATTTCTTTCTTTTGCTGATCTGTCAATGTTACATTTGCGGGTGGCTGCTGCTGTTTTTCAGAGGCTTCAGCTGTGCCTGTCAGAGAACCGACAGCTGCGGCTAAGAACAAAATGATGATATTTATTTTCATTCGTTTCATCCAATTTATTCCTCCTTTGCATTTTTCCATATGTTTTGCTGTATTTCATTTTTTATGCATGCAAAATAAAAAGAGCGAACCATTATTCGCTCTTTCTGATCTGTTCGTCAGTATAAAGTTCTGCTTCACCCGGAGACGCGTAAGTGACATACGTTCCTGCAATTACATCATGCAGTGTCCGTTTGTCTTCCCGCACGGCGATCATAATCAGGCTGGCGATTAAGCCTAGGCCGAATGTTAATGTGTAAACCAGGCCGGCAACAATAACCCGCAAAAACATCGTTAACAGGCTGACCTGTGATCCGTCTTTTTTTACGATTCTGATACCGCAGATTCTTTTTCCGATAACGTAGCCGTTCCAAAACACCGGCAGCAAAATAGAATACAGCAGAACAATCAAGCTAATGAACATGCTGTCGTTCGGGTCGTTTCCTGTAATCAGCCAATAGATCAGCAATAGAGGAACAGAGACTATAATGTAATCCAACAATGAAGCTCCCAGTCTGATCCAGAATCCGGCTGGTTTGTAAATATTCATTTGACTCCCCCATTATGGTTTCAATATCGCTTTGATGTTTCCATCTTCTTTCTTATCGAATATATCATATGCCTTAGGGGCATCATCAAGACTTAATTTATGCGTAATAATGTCGGTTGGATCGATTTCTTTCTGCTTCACCATTTCATATAGCATTGGCATCAGGTGAATGACGGGCGCCTGGCCCATTTTGATTGATACATTTCGGGTAAAGAAATCGCCGAGCGGAAAACCGTCCGCTTGAGAGATATATGCTCCTGTCAGCTGGACTGTGCCAAACTTTCTGACGGCTTCAGAAGCGGTGAGGATCGGACTGATCGTACCGAATTGATTCGGCTTTTCAGACGTATTTTCTTGAGAAAGCGGCGTTCCGTCCATTCCCACACAATCAATGACAACATCTGCTCCGCCGTTTGTTTCATTATAAAGAAGCTTTCCGATCTCATCGTGTTCCGAAAAATTAAACGTTTCCGCCCCGTTTGTCCGTTTTGCGTGTTCAAGCCGATGCGGGACTTGGTCAACGGAGATGACACGTTTTGCCCCTTTCATCCAAGCAAATTTTTGCGCCATCAAGCCAATTGGCCCCGATCCGAGAATCAGGACGGTATCACCTTTTTTCACACCGCTGTGCTCCACGCTCCAAAAAGCTGTCGGCATGACATCCGATAGAAGTAATACTTGTTCATCCTCAAGGTCGCTGTCTGCCGGCACCTTAAAGGAAGAAAAGTCAGCGTAAGGGACACGAAGGTATTCAGCCTGTCCACCCGGAAAATTTCCGTTGAATTCGGAGAAACCGAATAAGCCGCCGGCATCGGTATGCGGGTTTGGATTTGATTCATCACATTGGCTCTCCATCTGATGCTTGCAGTAGAAGCATTCGCCGCAGCCGATGTTAAACGGAATAACGACACGGTCACCCTTTTTTAGCGTTTTGACTTCATTTCCGACTTCTTCAACGATTCCCATTGGTTCATGACCGATGATATAATCCGGAGCGGCCGGAATCCCGTTTTTATACAGGTGAAGATCGGAGCCGCAAATGCCTGTTGCGGTAATACGGATTATGGCATCCTTATCGTGTTGAATCCCTGGATCAGCTGCATCCTTCACTTCAACATGCTCTTTTCCTTGGTATGTCAATGCTTTCATCCATGGACAACTCCTTTTTTATCACTCCTTCCCTTCATAGCAGCTTTTAAACGTGCACACGCATTTGTCTACACAATTCTAACTTTTTGAAAACGAGCTCAACATATTGCAACCCCTTATGTTCAATGCTATCTTTTTAGTTGATTAACAGATTGGGGGAAACAAAGGTGAAATCATTCATGCAATCAAAAGCCGTTATATTCAGTTTCACAATGGCTTTCTTTCTCATATTGGCAGCCTGTTCCGGCAAAAATGAAGCCGATTCCAAGGATACAGGCTGGGATCAGATCAAAGACAAAGGAAAAATCGTTGTCGCTACATCGGGCACGCTTTATCCCACTTCTTACCACGATACCGATTCTGGTTCCGATAAGCTGACGGGCTATGAGGTTGAAGTCGTTCGTGAAGCGGCAAAACGCCTGGGGCTAAAGGTTGAGTTCAAGGAGATGGGAATTGACGGGATGCTGACAGCGGTGAACAGCGGCCAGGTTGACGCAGCCGCAAATGACATCGATGTGACAAAGGACCGCGAGAAGAAATTCGCGTTTTCCACTCCATATAAATACTCATACGGCACAGCAATTGTCCGAAAAGACGATTTATCAGGAATTAAAACGCTTAAAGATTTAAAAGGGAAGAAAGCTGCTGGCGCAGCTACGACAGTCTACATGGATGTAGCGAGAAAATACGGCGCCAAAGAAGTCATTTATGATAATGCGACCAATGAGCAGTATTTAAAAGATGTCGCCAACGGACGCACTGATGTCATTTTAAATGACTATTACCTGCAGACACTTGCGCTCGCAGCATTCCCGGATCTCAATATTACGATCCATCCTGACATTAAGTATATGCCGAACAAACAGGCGCTTGTCATGAAAAAAAGCAATGCGGCACTTCAGAAAAAGATGAACGAAACATTGAAAGAGATGAGCAAGGATGGCACTTTGGCTAAGCTCTCGAAACAATTTTTCAATAAAGCAGATGTATCAAAGAAACTGGAAGTCGACGTTCAGGACGTTGATTTGTAATCGGACGCCATGATCAATAGCATTCAGTGGGAATATATTTTCAACACAAAGCTGGCGATTGACTCGTTTCCTTATGTCATACAAGGGATTGGATACACACTGCTCATCTCATTTGTGAGCATGTTTGCGGGAACGGTGCTCGGCCTATTCATATCACTTGCCAGAATGTCTACACTCGCCTTGTTAAGATGGCCGGCGAAGCTCTATATTTCCTTTATGCGGGGCGTTCCGATTTTAGTGATCTTATTTATCCTTTATTTCGGATTTCCTTATATCGGCATTGAATTTTCCGCAGTCACTGCCGCTCTAATCGGCTTTAGCCTGAACAGCGCAGCCTACATTGCGGAAATTAACCGTTCAGCGATTTCATCCGTTGAAAAAGGACAGTGGGAAGCCGCATCCTCTCTCGGCCTTTCCTATTGGCAGACAATGAGGGGCATCATTTTGCCGCAATCGGTCCGTATTGCGCTCCCTCCGCTTGCCAACGTATTGCTCGACTTAATCAAAGCGTCCTCTCTCGCTGCGATGATCACAGTGCCGGAATTGCTCCAGCATGCGAAAATCATCGGCGGCAGAGAGTTTGATTACATGACCATGTATATTCTGACCGCTCTCATTTATTGGGCCATCTGCTCAGCAGCGGCCGCACTTCAGAATATCCTTGAGAAAAAATACGCTCATTATGTTTAAACAAACGTTTCATTAAAAAAGCCGCTCCTCAGGGGACTGACCCCATAAGATGAGACAAATAAAAACACCTTCAAGTTTGAATACGGATGATTGTTATCCGAAATTAGACTTGGAGGTGTTTTTTCTATGGGGACAAGAGTGAGTTATCCGCTTGAAGTGAAACAGAAGGCTGTAGAAATGAGATTGGCAGGCGTGCCTATGAAAGAGATCATGCAGAAATTGAATATTAAGAATAAGACACAGGTTCAGACATGGGTCAGATGGTATAAGGCTGGGGATACACATCGATTTGAACAGCCTGTTGGAAAGCAATATACTTACGGAAAAGGTCCGGAGTATTCTTCCGAAATAGAGAAACTACAGGCAGAGAATCGTTACCTGAGACAACAGAATGAAGTTTTAAAAAAGTACAACGAATTGGAAAGGAAGTTGATAGCCAAACGTCAGTCGAACTTGTAGAAGTATTGCACCGATCAATGACCGTACAGGATATCTGTGTTCATTTAGGTATCTCCCGAGCGTCTTATTATCGTTGGAAGAAGAATCTGACGAAGGATCAACCTAAACGCCATTTAGAAAGACAAATCGGCACGTTGTGCCGAGAGCACAAGTATCGATATGGATATCGAAAAATCACAGCCATATTAAAAAAGGGAATGTGTATTAACCATAAAACGGTTCAGCGTATTATGCAGAAAAATCAATGGCAGTGCCGGGTTAAGGTGAAAAAGCGCAAGAAGAATGGGCAGCCATATGCCGTGGTCGATAATATATTAGATCGGAACTTTCAGTCTGATCATCCTCTTGAAAAACTAGTAACGGACATCACGTATTTGCCTTATGGACAGAAGCAATTATACCTTTCCAGTATATTGGATGTATACAATGGAGAAGTGATTGCTTTTACGATTGGAGATAAGCAGGATACAGACTTTGTCTTACACACACTTGATCAACTGCCAACACTGCCTGAGAACTGCGTGTTACATAGTGACCAAGGATCTGTGTATACATCTTACGAGTATCAGAAAGCTGTTAAAACAAAAAGCATTACCATGAGCATGTCCCGCAAAGGGACGCCCGCTGATAATGCCTCCATCGAATCGTTTCATTCCTCACTAAAGTCTGAAACGTTCTATCTTAACAGCATTGATCGAACCACGACCGCCATCGTAGAACGCACTGTCATAGAATACATTCATTATTATAACAATATTCGTATTCAAACGAAACTAAACAACCAATCACCGATAAACTATCGGCAATTGGCTGTTTAAAAGGTGTTTTGATCCCTGTCTTAAAAACGGGGGTCAGTCCCTCAGGAGACGGCTTTTTTCCTATTGATTCAGCTTCCACTTGAACGGGTCCTCAAACAGCGACCAGTCGGAATCAAATTCATACTCAGTCAGCAGGCATTGATCAAGCTCTTTCGTGATCGCTTCTTCATCCAAGTTGGTTCCGATAAACACCAGCTGCGTCAGCCGGTCGCCGAATTCCGGATCCCAGTCCTCCAAAATTTCCGGCTCCTGCTGTTTGACTTGCTCCTGTTCAAGATTTGGAAGTGCCGCCACCCAATACGATACAGGCTCAATCGTTACCGACGGCCCAGCTTGTGACATCAGCAAAGCGAGATTGTTATGCGAGGCGCACCAGACGATTCCTTTGGCACGAACCACATTCTTTGGCATTTGATCCATCCAATGATAAAACCGTGTAGAATGAAACGGCAAACGTCTCTTATACACAAATGAAGAAATGCCGTATTCTTCTGTTTCCGGGGTGTGTTCCGCATGGCCTGCCGTCAGCTCTTGAATCCAGCCGGCCGATCCGCTCGCTTCTTCGAAGTTAAATAACCCTGTATGCAATATCTCCTGCGGTTTAACATTTCCTTTGACGGAACGTATGAATTTGGCCCTTGGCTGCAGTTTGCGAAGGACTTTTTCAAGCTGTTCGAGTTCTTGCTCACTGACCAAATCACATTTATTTAAGATCAGAACATCGCAAAACTCGATTTGATCGATCAAGAGGTCGGCAATGTCTCTTTCATCTTCTTCCCCTAATGCTTCTTTGCGGTCCAGAAGGCTATCGCCTGACTGATAATTATGCCAAAAACGGTTGGCATCAACCACTGTCACCATCGTATCCAGCTGACAGAATTTTGTAAGATCGATCCCCATCTCTTCGTCGATATAAGAAAAAGTCTGGGCCACCGGGATCGGTTCGCTGATTCCCGTCGATTCGATTACGATATAATCAAACCGCCCTTCCTTTACCAGCTTCTCGACTTCAATTAATAAATCCTCACGAAGCGTGCAGCAAATGCAGCCGTTTGACATTTCCACAAGCTTTTCATCTGTTCTGGAAAGGCCGCCTTCCTGCTTAACCAATCCCGCGTCAATGTTCACCTCGCTCATATCGTTGACGATGACGGCTATTTTTAAGCCTTCACGATTTTGCAGAATGCTGTTCAGCAATGTTGTTTTTCCCGCGCCAAGATAACCGCTCAGTACGGTAACCGGAATTTTTTTCATACGAATGTCCTCCTCATAAAATAGAATCATTACGATTTAACTTGTATGCTTCGCCGTATATGTAATGGTGTAAGCAGCTTTTCGCGCTCCGGAAATATTTCTCGCTGTCGGCCCGATTTCTAATTCAGCAAAGGCTCCCATCACATATAATCCTTTTCCCCATTCCAAATCCTTGCCAACGATCGGAAAACCGCAGCCTGCATAAGGCAATTGCTCCGCTTGCGCTGCTCTCTGTACCCAATCGAACCGGCTGATGTCTGAAGTAAAACCTGTTGCCAGTGCAATACGCTCGTATTTATATGGCGATTGGCTGGCTTTTCCATGTATTATTAGCTTGCCGTCATCTGTTTTTTGGCAAGACTCAATTTCATCCTGAATGACTTTTATTCTGCCCTCTTTCCTATAGACAGCAAGCTTTCTTGACATGTCTTTTGGAAAAGAGCCGCGGTGTCTGGCGCTTGTAATCCATTGCCTTCTCTGTTGGTAGTCAGACGTTTTGCTGAATGCTTTCATATATTTCGGACCAAGCCACCCCGGATCACTGTCGAAGTCATAGATCCGAAACGGATGCCTCGCCAGCATCGTTACATCATGGCCGTCATCTGCGAGCTTTACGGCATAATGAGCCGCCGTTATCCCTCCGCCGACAACTGCCATTTGCACCCTTTTATTGCTTACACCGTGCACATCTTTGTCAAAGACATGATAAACGCCGTCATACTGAAATGGTTTTGCCCACTCCGGCCAAAAAGGCTGATGGGAAAAACTCATGGCTAAAACCGCTCGTTCACCCGTGAGTGTTCCGGCGCCATCTATCTCCGCTACCCACAATCCATCTTCCCTTCTCAGATTTGTCACCATGCCCCTTTTCCATGCTTGATCAATCTGTATCTCGTCCAGCACCGTCTCACAGTGCTGATTGAAGAGCGACAGCGAGGGCCTTTTATATCTTCCAAGGAACACTTCCGGCCATTGGCTTTTATCCGCATACGTTTGCAGGCTGAACGGCTCTGTGTCTACGTGATGAACCGAAGGAGAGCGCAAGTATTTCATCTGAATGCGGCTTGTGTTTAGTTTCCAGCATTCAAGAGGCCGTTCATGGGGATCAATGACAGCCATTTCCTCAATCGATGCCCTTCCGCTTTTCACAAGATGCACAGCCAAGGTTGAGCCTTGGATGCCGCCGCCAATGATCAGCCATTTATACATAGGAGAATCTCCTCTCTACAAAACGTAATTGTTACGATTTAAATAGTATGTTCTTTTTTCCTTTTTGTCAACTGCTTTTCCATTCAGCCAATCACAACTTTTGTATGTTGAGGGATGTTTTCATATATCCATTTCGCATCTGGGATGGCCAGTCTGATACATCCATGAGATGCCTTCATCCCTAGTTTTTTTGCTTCTTTTTCGATGACCTTTTTATCCTTTGTCATCGGTACACTGTGAAATAGAAACTCGCCATGGTTCTTCCATGAGACCCAGTATTCCGCGCCTTCCTGATACCCTTCAGAGAAAAACCATTCTCCCCGTTCAGGCTCTATATAAAAGGTGCCCTTTGGCGTAGCGTCATCTTTTGTTTGATCCAGTCCTGATGAGACAATCATTGTATATAAGGTTTTGTTTCCTTCTTTGATGTAAGCCTTCTGGTCTTTCACATCCACATCAATCCAGACAAGCTTCTCCTTGATATTCGGGTATTCACCGCCTGAAGGCTTTGTCCAATCAATGCTGGTTTCTTCTGTCTTTTGGTCGGACGTTGCGTGATCTGCCGTTTTCTTCTTATCAGCGCTTGTGTGTTCTTCCGTTTTCTTTGTATCGGCACTTGCGTGTTCTTCCGCATGGCCAGAGCAGGCCGACATCAGGCTGGCCGGCACAAGAACTGCAACAAATAATAATAAGAGTTTCATATTCGATCCTCCTGTTTCGAGAAACGCAGCTTTGCATAGGCGTCGTGAAGATGGATCGATTCTTCATTGCGGCATTCAATCTCAAAGGCTGTCACCCATTCAAGCTCATACAAATCCGCGGCGATCAGCCGGATGAGATCCTCCACAAATCTCGGGTTTTCATATGCCGTTTCTGTTACGGCTTTTTCATCAGGGCGCTTCAACACCGGGTGCAGTCTAGCGGAGGCATTTGATTCAGCTGCATGAAGCAAATCGGCTTTAACATCACTTGGCAGCGATGCGGCCGGATGAATGTCAGCCCAAATGCTGACCGTTCCCCTCTGATTATGGGCGCTGTATTCACTGATTTCCTTGGAGCAAGGGCACAGGGTCGTTACTTTCGCTGAGATGCCGGCACGCTGTTCAAACGGCTGATCTTCGCGATAGGTGACAGACATCCATATGTCAGCATGCATCAGGCCCGCTTTCTCAAGCTTCGGGCTTTTTCGTTCGAAAAACCATGGAAACCGCACTTCGACTGATGCGGAGGACTGGCCCATGTTTTCCGCAAGATCTTTCGTAAATTGCTGAAGTGTGGAAAATGAGAGAATCCAGCCGTTTTGATGATAGGCTTGAAGCAGATCTGTTAACCGGCTCATGTTAATTCCCTTTTGATTTCTCCGCAAATCACAAGTCATTGTAAAGTTTGCGGCCGTTGTTTGCTTAGCAGGCGCCATGGCAGAAGTGATTGTGACCGGATGGGACACGTTAGCGACACCTACATGCTGAATGTCAAAAAAATAATCTTTTCTGATGTTTTGCAGATCCGTCATTTTTTCTTTTTCTACAGGTTTATCGCCTTTCAGCGGACTGACCGACCCAAAATATTGAAGACGCTCCGGTTTTTCCGGCAGCAGCGTGTGTTGATTCATTCAGAAAACTCCTCTCATCAATAAATCGTAATTATTACTATTTATTCTGATCGCTTCACCGATGAAAATCAAGAGAAAATAAAAAAGACACGCACGAAGCATGTCCTTGAAAACCTATACATCCGCCGGGCTGCTTTTTACGCTCCAGCTTTTCCTCCAGTAATAGCCTACGGCAAGCACGAGTGCAAATGCCAGCAGCGCGATACAGGAAAACGTGATAAAACCGATAGCATATGTGCCTGTCATCTGTTTTAACGATCCTAAGATATTCGGCAGGAAAAACCCTCCGATCCCGCCGGCCGCACCGACAATTCCCGTCACCATGCCGATTTCTTTGCGGAAGCGCTGCGGCACGAGCTGGAATACGGCTCCGTTCCCCATTCCGAGCCCCATCATTCCGACAAACAACAATACGATGACCATTGAGAGAGACGGCAGGCTGCTGACTCCAGCCATACACAAGGCCACGATGACAAACAAGACAGAAAGCACTTTTGTCCCGCCGACACGATCGGAAATCCAGCCCCCGACAGGCCGAAAAAAGCTTCCCGCCGCCACACATAATGTAACGAAATCTCCCGCGTGAATTTTTGACAGCTGGTATTGATCGACGAAGAAAATAGATAAAAAGCTTGAAAGCCCCACAAATCCCCCGAATGTAACGCTGTACAGCAGGCAGAAGAACCATGTTTCCTTTTGCCCGAACACATGCAGATAACTTTTGAGCGGCTGCGGCGCCGGCTGTGCGGGAGAATCCTTTGCCATGGATACAAATAAAACAAAGACGATCAATAAAGGAATGAGCGCAATTCCCATGACAATATGCCAGCCGAACTGCTCTGCAAAACGCGGGCCAAACAGCGTTGCAAACAGAGTGCCGCTGTTCCCCGCGCCGGCAATCCCCATCGCCAAGCCTTGCAAATGAGGGGGATACCACCGGCTTGCCATAGGCAGCGCTACGGCAAAGCTTGCCCCCGCCACACCAAGCAGAATCCCGATGGCATACAGCTCAGGGAGCGAGCGGCCGCCAAATGTCCCCCACAGCAGCGGAACCATTGTCACCAGCATTCCGAGCATTGCCGTTTTTTTCGGCCCGATTCTGTCCGTGAACACACCTAAAATGATACGAAACACAGATCCTGATAAAATCGGCACAGCCACGACAAGCCCTTTCTCAACAGGAGACAAGCCAAAATCCTGAGAAATATAAACACCAAGCGCCCCAAGCATCACCCATATCATAAAACTCACATCAAAGTATAAAAAAGAACAGAGCAAAGTGAGTGGATGACCGCTAGTTTTCAGCTCTGACAGCTTCATAAGATTCCCCTTTCTTGACTCTCCATTATTTTAAATTTTCTGAATAAAGGATATATGACCATCTTTTTCTGGAAAAGACTTGTGTCAGTTTTTGTGACACGTTTAATGCGTTGACCATGCATTGTGACATAATTTTTGAAGGGACACTTATTTGCTGCGCCAAAGGAGGTCTGGTACATGAAGAAACAAAGGTTGGTGTTAGCAGGGAACGGAATGGCTGGCATCCGCTGTATTGAAGAAATTTTAAAGCTAAATCGCCAAATGTTTGAGATTGTCATTTTCGGAAGCGAACCGCATCCCAACTATAATCGCATTCTCTTATCCTCTGTTTTGCAGGGTGAGGCGTCACTCGATGACATTACACTGAACAGCAAGGATTGGTACGACAAGCACGGGATTACCCTTTATACAGGCGAAACGGTTGTTCACATTGATACAGATCAGCAGCGGGTCAGCACGGACCGGAAACGCACCCTGTTTTATGACAAATTGATTGTGGCAACAGGCTCCTCCCCATATATTCTCCCCATCCCCGGGGCGGACAAAAAAGGCGTCTATGGATTTCGAACAATAGAAGACTGCCAAGCATTGATGAGCATGTCAGAATACAATCAAAAGGCCGCGGTAATCGGAGCTGGATTATTAGGACTGGAAGCCGCAGTCGGGTTACAGCACCTCGGCATGGATGTCAGCGTCATTCACCACGCCGCCGGCATTATGCAAAAACAGCTCGATCAAACGGCATCGAGGCTGCTGCAGACGGAGCTGGAGCGGAAAGGCTTAACCTTTCTTTTGGAGAAAGACACCGTATCCATTTCTGGGACCTCGCGGGCTGACGGCATTTGTTTTAAAGACGGCTCTTCACTGAAGGCAGACTTGGTTGTAATGGCGGCTGGCGTAAGGCCGAATATTGAATTGGCTGTATCAGGGGGAATCGCAGTCAACCGCGGGATCATCGTGAATGACTGCATGCAGACGAGCGAACCGAATGTATATGCCATCGGGGAATGTGCCGAGCATAACGGAACAATATACTGTTTGGTACCGCCGCTTTATGAGCAGGGAAAAGTTCTCGCCAGACATATTTGCGGCGATCTATGTGAGGGATATCAAGGCTCGGCACCATCCACGGCTTTAAAAATAGCCGGAATTGATGTGTGGTCAGCCGGAAAGGTTCATGAGGATGAACGCACGACGAGCATCAACATTTGCGATGAACAAGCAGGCATCTATAAAAAAGCACTCTTTGAGGATGAGAAACTGGCCGGCGTTATTTTAATCGGAGACACGCGTGACAAGCAGCGTTTTCTCGACAGCCTGCTCAAACAAAGAGACATCTCGATCGTGAAAAAGCAGCTATTCGAACCGAAGGAAAACGGCACGTTATTTGATTCTATGTCTTCCAGTGAAACGATTTGCCAATGCAACTCAGTGACGAAAGGCGCGATTGAAGACACGGTACACACGAAAGGCTTAACCACTGTCGAGGAAGTCAAGCACTGTACCAAAGCATCCGGCTCCTGCGGAGGATGCAAGCCGCTCGTGGAAAACCTTTTGAGGTACATGGCCAGCAGCGAATATGCAGAGCCCGCCGGCACACCTACGTTTTGCGGCTGCACTGATGTAACAGAAGACGGCATCATTGCTGAGCTTCAACGCAGACCATTCACCGATCCGGGGGAAGTCATGAGCCAGCTTGGCTGGAAAACAAAAGACGGCTGCCACAAATGTGTTCCGGCGATTCAATACTACATGGAAAAGCTGCAGCCCGATTTTGTTCAGTCTGAACCAGAGGCCGAAGATACGTGCATCCTGATTCCGCAAATGTACGGCGGACGCGCAACCGCGGAGCAGTTAAGAGACATCGCCAACATCATCGAAGCATACAGCATCCCAGACGTATCGATCACTCACAGGCAAAGACTGAAGCTTTCCGGGATCAAACCCGCGGATCTCCCGAACATCAGAAAACACCTGAAAATGCCTGCTCGCTCAAACGAACACCGCCGCTCGCTGCAAAGTATCAAAACATGTACATGCGGACAAAACCGATCGATTCAGCAGCTGGCAGCCCCAATCGAGAGGCAACTTGAGGGGCTTTCCATGCCCGCTTCCATTTCTGTCAGTCTATCATGTGAAACAGACTGTACCGATGCCGCCATACAAGATGTCGGCGCGATTCGGACGCACGCTGGCTGGGACATTTATATCGGCGGGGTCCGGGGAACTCACGCCCGTTCCGGAGCCCTGTTTTTCGTGACAGACAACACAGACAGCACTGCCGGCATGATCAAAGGGCTGATCCAATATTATCGTGAGACGGCGCATTACTTAGAAGCCGTTCATCAGTGGATCGACCGTCTCGGAATTGTGCACATCAGAGAAGTGCTATTGGAAGAGGACCTTAGGACGCAGCTGCTGGAAAGTCTTCAAACAGACCTGTCGATGATTCAAAACCCGCCCATACAGGCAGGCGCACATAAGAAAGGATGAGGCATTTTGACTGAACGACTGCTTAGATATTTCCGCGATAAACAGCAAGACATCCAATCAGAAAAAACGTATGACACCCAATGCCCGTTTTGCAGCATGCAGTGCAAAATGCAGCTCGTGGAACAAACCATCGTCACACGAAAAAAGTTCACAGCGATCGGGATTAATCATCCTACGACACAGGGCCGATTATGCATGAAGGGCATGAACGCCCACCAGCATGCACTGAACGCCTCCCGCGTCACCCGGCCGCTGCTCAAGAAAAACGGCGAATTTATGCCTGTTTCCTGGGAAGAAGCACTGAATCACATCAAAGACCGAGTGACAATGATTCAACACGAACACGGCCATGACGCCATGGCGGTATACGGAAGCGCCTCAATTACGAATGAAGAGGCATACTTGTTAGGGAAGTTCGCACGGGTGGGCTTACAGACAAAATACATCGACTACAATGGGAGATTTTGTATGTCCGCCGCTGCAACCGCAGCCAATCAAACATTCGGTGCGGACAGAGGTTTAACGAATCCCTTAGCAGACATCCCCCACACCCGTGTGATCATTTTGGCCGGCACCAATATTGCGGAATGCCAGCCTACGATGATGCCGTATTTTGAAAAAGCGAAAGAAAACGGCGCTTACATCATTGCCATTGATCCCCGCGAGACAGCGACAACGAAAATCGCCGATCTTCATCTGAAAATCAAACCCGGCACAGACGCCGCCCTTGCCAACGGTCTCGTCAAAATCATCATCGACGAACAGCTCGTAAACACTGATTTCATTCGATCACGAACAAATGGATTCAAAGAGCTAAAACAGCATACTGACACGTTGAGCCTGAATGATATCGCTGATCAAACAAGTGTCCCGCTGGCGCACCTGCGAAAAGCCGCTGTAAAGTTTGCCAAGGAAACGTCCGGCATGCTGTTTACAGCGCGCGGGATCGAACAGCAAACCGATGGAACGGCGGCTGTAAAAGGCTTCTTAAACATGGTGCTCATCACAGGAAAAATCGGCAAACCTTACTCGGGCTATGGGGCGATCACCGGACAAGGCAACGGGCAAGGCGCCAGAGAGCATGGCCAAAAAGCCGATCAGCTCCCGGGCTACCGTTCTATCGAAAATGAAGAACACCGGGCGCATATTGCGAGAGTGTGGGGAATCTATCAGGATGAACTCCCGCGAAAAGGAGTCTCAGCCTATGAAATGATGGAAAAAATCAACGGCGGCGATATCAAAGGGCTGTTCCTCATGTGCTCCAACCCTGCTGTCTCCAGCCCAAATGCCAATCTCGTGAAAAAAGCGCTGAGAAAACTGACATTCTTTGTCGCAATCGATATGTTTATGTCTGAGACGGCGACATACGCAGATGTGATTTTGCCCGCCTCCTCTTATTTAGAAGATGAGGGCACCATGACAAATGTCGAAGGCCGCGTGACATTAAGAGAAGCAACCCGCCCATGTCCCGGTGAGGCAAAGCATGATTGGCAGATCATTTGCGAGATCGCATCCGCGCTCGGGAAAGGCCGTTATTTTTCTTACGCGTCAGCTGAGGAAATTTTTCATGAGTTGAGAGAAGCGAGCCGGGGCGGGATTGCCGATTATTCGGGCATCACATACGACAGGCTCAGACGTGAAGGCGGCATTCATTGGCCGTGTCCGGAAGCTGATCACCCCGGAACCGGGCGCTTGTTTGCGGACTCATTCGCACATCCGGATCAAAAAGCGGCACTAAGTGTCATTCCAAACGACCCGGCAGTTCCAAAAGAGAAGCCGACAGCCGATTACCCGCTTTATTTAACGACAGGCCGAGTCATGGCTCACTACTTAACAGGCGTCCAAACGAGAAAAAGCGCCGCCCTTGCCGCGAGACATTTTGAATCATTTATGGAAATCCATCCGCAAACAGCAGCGTCCTTTCAAATTGAAGACCGTGTGCTCGTAAAAATAGAATCGCCGCGGGGGAGCATCACCGTCCGCAGCAAATTATCAGATCAAATCAGAAAAGACACCGTTTTTGTTCCCATCCATTGGGCAGATGCTCAAAATGTGAATGATTTAATCGGCGAGACCTTAGATCCAGTCTGCAAAATGCCCGGTTTTAAGGTGTGCGCCGTCCGAATCAGGCCTATTTAAATTTTTCATAAAATTTTTAGAACTTTTCGTATATTTTGTTACATTTTATAACATGCATCTTAAATATTTCTTTTTGCTGTGCTACGCTGGAAAAAACATTGATAAGGAGCGGATCATCTGATGGGAAAAAAACAGCTAGTTCTTGTTGGAAACGGAATGGCCGGGGTAAGGGCCATTGAAGAGATACTGAGTGTTGCAAAAGACGAGTTTCAGATCACAATTTTCGGTGCCGAACCGCATCCCAACTATAACCGAATCCTGTTGTCAAAAGTGCTTCAAGGCGATACAGACATTAAAGATATTACGTTAAACGATTGGGACTGGTACGAAGAAAACCATATTCAATTGTATACAAATGAAACAGTCATCAAAGTGGACACGGAAAACAAAACAATCATCACAGATGCAGACAGAATCCAGCCTTATGACGAATTGATCCTGGCAACCGGATCTGTCCCTTTTATCCTTCCGATTCCGGGCGCAGACAAAAAAGGCGTCACAGCTTTCCGGGACATAAAAGATACAGACACGATGCTCGCCGCGTCAAAACAATATAAAAAAGCAGCCGTCATCGGCGGAGGCCTGCTTGGTTTGGAAGCCGCACGCGGGCTCTTGAATCTCGGCATGGAGGTCTCTGTCATCCACCTTGCCCCATTTCTGATGGAACGGCAGCTTGATGCAACGGCAGGGCGCCTGCTGCAAAACGAATTAGAAAAACAAGGAATGACATTTTTACTTGAAAAACAAACCGAAGAAATTATCGGTGATGGCCGTGTCGAAGGCCTCCGCTTCAAAGACGGCACAAGCATTGAAGCGGATTTAGTCGTCATGGCTGTCGGCATCCGCCCGAATACACAGCTTGGCGCGGAAAGCGGCATTCCGGTGAACCGCGGAATCATTGTCAACGATTATATGGAAACTGAAATCCCCCATATTTATGCGGTCGGCGAATGCGCTGAGCACCGGGGAATCGCTTACGGGCTCGTGGCGCCGCTTTATGAACAGGCAAAAGTGCTGGCGAAGCATATATGCGGCATCGAAACAAAACCGTATGAAGGTTCCGTCCTCTCTACTCAGTTAAAGGTATCAGGCGTCGAGGTTTTCTCCGCCGGTGACTTTGATGAATCAGAGGAGAAAAAAGCGATTAAAGTCTTCGATGAACAGGATGGCATCTATAAAAAAATCGTCTTGAGAGGCAATCAAATTGTCGGTGCTGTTTTATTCGGCGACAGCAGCGAGGGCAACCGCCTGTTTTCTATGATTCAAAAAGAAGCCGATATCACTGAAACCTCTAAAATCTCAATCTTACAGCCTCTCAACCAAGAAGCCGGCACAAGCATTACCGCAGCGATGAGCGATGATGAAATCATCTGCGGCTGTAACGGCGTGTCAAAAGGTGACATCATTCTAGCCATACAGGAAAAGGGCTGCTCGTCAACGGACGAGATCAAAGCATGCACCGGTGCATCCCGTTCATGCGGAGGCTGTAAGCCGCTCGTAGAAGAAATCCTCCAACATACGCTCGGATCAGACTTTGATGCGTCAGCGCAAAAAGAAGCGATTTGCAGCTGCACCACATTGTCAAGAGATGAAGTCGTAGAACAAATCAAGGCCAAAGGGCTGTCACATACAAGAGAAATCATGAACGTACTCGGCTGGAAAACGCCAGAAGGCTGTTCCAAATGCCGGCCGGCCCTGAACTATTACCTAGGCATGATCAATCCAACCAAATACGAGGATGATCGGACTTCCCGCTTTGTGAACGAACGAATGCACGCCAATATTCAAAAAGACGGAACATATTCAGTCGTGCCTCGGATGTACGGCGGCGTGACCAACTCCACAGATTTGCGCAAGATCGCCGATGTCGTCGATAAGTATGAGATCCCGCTCGTGAAAATGACCGGCGGCCAGCGGATTGATCTCATCGGCGTGAAAAAAGAAGACCTTCCGAAGGTATGGGAAGATCTTGATATGCCGTCAGGCTACGCGTACGGAAAGACACTGCGCACAGTAAAAACATGTGTAGGCCAGCAATTCTGCCGCTTCGGCACGCAAGACTCCATGGCATTAGGCATCGACCTTGAGAAAAAATTTGAAGGACTCAACACGCCACACAAAGTGAAAATGGCCGTATCTGCCTGCCCGCGAAACTGTGCAGAGTCCGGCATTAAGGACCTTGGCGTTGTCGGCATCGACGGAGGCTGGGAGCTTTACGTCGGAGGAAACGGCGGAACCCATTTACGCGCCGGTGATTTGCTGATGAAGGTGAAAACAAATGAAGAAGTCTTAGAATACGCAGGCGCCTACCTGCAATATTACCGGGAAACCGCAAACTATCTGGAGCGTACTTCCGCATGGCTTGAGCGCGTCGGTTTATCCCATGTCCAATCCGTATTAAACGATCCGGAAAAACGGCAGGAGCTAAACGGCCGAATGAACGAAACACTCTCTGTCCACAAGGATCCATGGAAGGGCTTTTTGGAAAACAAACAAAGTTCTAATGAATTATTTCAAAACGTCGTGACCACATCATAATGACAAAAAACAAACATGAAGGAGGAATGGACATGGTAAACAAAGGCGTAACAAAAGTATGGATCAGTAAAATTGAAGAATTACCTGAACAATTAGGCAAAACAGTGTATATTGAAGATAAGGAGCTCGCGGTTTTTAAGCTTTCAAACGGAAGCATCCGGGCCATCGAAAATCGCTGTCCGCACAAGGGCGGCGTCCTGGCGGAAGGCATCGTCAGCGGCGAATATGTTTTCTGCCCGATGCACGACTGGAAAATCTCTTTAGAAGATGGAATCGTCCAAGAACCCGATCACGGATGTGTCAAAACATACGAAACGCTGATCGAAGGAGATCATGTTTATCTTTTATATTAACCAAACCACCGAATCGCTTTTCAAGTGATTCCCAGATTGTTGACAACATCCTAAAGCGGGTTAAGGTTTTAGGATGTTGTCCTCTTTTCAGTGATTGAAAACCCTTGATGTTCAGGACGGGCGAGCATGGGCGCAGACTTCCGCACCATCCGGTGACAGCGGCGCTTGCAGAGGACGCTTGTAGCCGCTCGCCTTTTTGAGGGAGCGCCAACGCGCGGGCCTGATAACGAATGCAAGAGTTTGTCGACACGCTTTGGATCACTTTTCAAGTGACCCTTCATTTTTCACAGTGACGGAAGGATGACATGATCATGAAGAACGGAATCGTATATTTCGTGGGAGCGGGCCCCGGCGATCCCGGGCTGCTCACCATTAAAGGGAAGCAGGCGCTGGAGGAAGCGGATGTCATTTTATATGACCGGCTCGCCAACCCGAAGCTGCTCGAATTCGCATCATCAGACTGCCAATTTATTTATTGCGGAAAACGGCCAGACCGCCATTTTATGAAACAAAGAGACATTAATGCCCTGCTGGTTGAAGAAGCATCAAAGGGATTAACCGTCGTCCGTTTGAAAGGCGGAGATCCGAGTGTATTCGGCAGAGTAGGCGAGGAAGCAGATGCTCTCCATGAGCATGGCATCCGCTATGAAATGGTGCCGGGCATCACCTCCGGAATTGCAGCGCCGTTATATGCCGGCATCCCCGTCACGCATCGGGATTTCGCATCGTCTTTTGCCATGATTACCGCGCATGACAAATCATTAAAAGGAACCCCGAATCTGGACTGGGAGGGGCTTGCCCGAAGCGTTCAAACCCTTGTCTTTTACATGGGCATCAAGAATTTATCTTATATTTGCCAGCAGCTCATCGCATACGGAAAATCGCCTTCTGTCCCTGTCATTGTGGTCCAATGGGGAACATGGGGCCGCCAGCGGAGCGTGAAAGGATCGCTTGAGAACATTCAGCAAAAAGTACAGGAACACCAGATTACAAACCCTGCGATTATCGTCATCGGGGATATCGTCAATTTTCAAACACACAGCTGGTTTGAAAGCAAACCGCTCATCGGACAGCATATGATGGTGGTCACTCATGGCGAAGATGAAGACCCGCTTGCAGACAAGCTGCGTGCTTCCGGTGCCGATGTCATCGAATGGCCGAAATGGCGGATGGAGAACATGCCTGTCGATGAAGAGATTCTTCGAAAAATCGGCATCTTTGAAGACATTTTTTTCACATCGCGCCATGCGGTTTGTGCATTTTTCCAAGCGCTGGCATCCAAGAAAATCGACATCCGCCAGCTGACAGCCCGACTAAGTGCGGCATCTGAACATGCAGAGACGGAGCTTGAGAAACGGGGTTTTCTCGTCTCGTCCGTTCAGCCAGATTCAGAAAAACGTCTTGTGGTCGGGAGCCGTCATTCAGTGGAAAACATGCAGAAGCATGAGTCCTGTTCGTTTTATATCACCCATGAAAACGTCATAGATGACCGGTTCACCCACATGATTCAGCGAACCGTCAATGAATCTCCGCTGCACATGATCATCTGTCCGAGCAAACCGTCCGTTCAGCAATTGATCAGCACAGGCGAACAAATCGGCATTTCACCGGAACCATCAGCGAACCGGCCTCCCATCGTCTGTATAGGTGATGACTCAGTTGCCGGCGCTTATGGATTCACCGTTGTTCAAGAACAGGATGAATTGTTTGCTTTGATTCAGAATCAACAGGCGGAAAAAAAGCTTCTTCACAGCTGATTGCTCACAGCCCTTTCCTTAAAGGGCTGTTTAGCGTGTCGACAAACCCTCGCATTCGTTGTCAGTCCTGCGCGTTGGTGCTCACGAATTGCTGCATTCGCTGTGCTCCAATGCTCGTCCTTCCTAGACTTCAAGGGTTTTCAATCACGCTGAAAAGATGACAAAGTCATAAAACGAAAACCGTTTTATGACTTTGTCAACAATCTGAGCAGCCCTTTTCTCAAGGGCTGTTTTATTTATGCACCAATTTTTTGTGATGGGTTGAATACATCGCCATATTCTCAGCCTTAGGGTCCAAATAAGCCTTCGCGCTGTTGACCGCTGTAGGGCCTTCTGCAAAGCCGCCGGCAATCAATTTCAGCTTGCTTTCATAAAAAGCCGCGTCACCCGCCACAAACACGCCCGGAAGGTTCGTCCGCATATGTGTGTCCGCTTTTACCCTGCCTTCTTCAATCTCCAGCCCCCACTCCTTCATCGGTCCGAGATCAATTTTAAAACCATGATTAATGATCAGCTCGTCAACCTCTATGTCTTCCCTCTGGCCTGACGCAGTATGACAAACAGTCACGCTTTGGATGCGCTCCTCATCGCCGCGTAGCTGCTCCAGACGATAGGGCGTGAGCACCCGCACCGATGATTGCTTCATTTTCGTCACGCTGCTTTCCATTCCGCCGAATTCCTCGCGCCGGTGAACAACAGTCACAGACGCCGCAATCGGTTCCAGCTCATTGGCCCAATCGACTGCAGTATCACCGCCGCCTGATATCACGACCCGCTTGCCTTTAAAGGCATCAAGCTTCTCCACTCCATAATGAAGATTTTTGCCCGCATACCGGGTCGCATCCTCACTGTCAAACTCATTGACCTCAAGCGTTCCCATGCCGACAGCTAAAATCACGGTACGAGTATAATGCTTTTCTCCTTCAGAACCTGTCAGCACAATGGTGCCGTCTTCCAGGCGTTCAAATCCGGTCACACGCTGATTCAGCACGATGTCGGGATCAAACGTCGCCGCCTGCTCCTTCAGCTGCTTGATCAGCTGCTTTCCCGCAATCCCCGGTATTCCGCCGATATCGCGTATGATTTTCTCAGGAAAGAATAAAGACACTTTGCCTCCGAGCCGCGGCAAAAATTCGAGCACTTTCGTTTTCAGCTCCCGCATCCCGCAGTAAAAAGCCGTAAACAGCCCGATCGGCCCCCCGCCTATCACCGTAACGTCATATACCTCTTGATTCTCAGCCATCCGTCCTGCCTCCCGTTCACATCTATATCAAAACCACTTTAATTGAGAATGAATATCAATACAAAGTATATCATATTTCATGACTTGTGTTTATTCATTTCTCCTCCTTGTGGTAAATGGTTGAAAGCCCTATAATAGGCAGAAAACAAATGGGAGAAACAGATGAAAAGACGAGTCGAAACGATCACTCTTGAAGGACATACGCTTGAATATTCCGTTGCGGGCAAGGGAACCCCTATTCTTGTCATGCATGGCGGACATTCAAATTGTTACGAGGAGTTCGGGTACACAGGACTGATTGAACAGGGGTATTCCATCATCACGCCTTCAAGGCCCGGTTACGGACAGACGTCAAAAGAGATCGGAAAAAGTCTTGCTGAGGCCTGCCGTTTCTATGTAAAGCTATTAGATCATCTGCAAATTGACAGTGTGCATGTGATGGCCATCTCAGCAGGAGGCCCGAGCGGCATAAGTTTTGCTTCACATTATCCTGAAAGGGTAATCACTCTGACCCTGCAATCCGCGGTGACCAAAGAATGGCTCACCCCAAAAGACGCTGAATATAGAATGGGAAAAATCCTCTTCCGCCCGCCTGTGGAAAAGTGGATATGGAAGCTGATTTCTTCTCTGAATAACGCCTTCCCGCGTTTGATGTTCAAAGCCATGAGCCCGCAATTCAGCACGCTTTCGTTTCAGAGAATCAAGACCATGATGGACGAAAAAGACATTGAAGCATTTCGGAAAATGAACAGCCGGCAGCGCTCCGGTGACGGCTTTCTGCTAGACTTGTCACAAACCGCCGCTATCTCTTCAAAGGAGCTGCAGGCCATCTCATGCCCCGTATTGATTATGCAAAGTGTTTATGATGGTTTTATCGACAAGTCACATGCCCATCATGCTAAAAAACACATTCCTGGCGCTGTTCTCTGTTTGCTTCACTCATGGGGGCACCTGATTTGGCTCGGGAAAGACGCTGCTGAAACAGATAGAATCATATTCGAATTTTTAGAATCCTAAACAAAGTGAAACAATTTTTCCTCCTCCTCCGTCAAACAAGCAGTGCCTTTTTTTCTGATATGATAAAAGGCAGCTTAACATGAGCGGAGGTTTTATTGTGACAGCACAATCATCTTTTCTTCAGCTGAATTCAATTTTTATCAGCATTTTAATAGAAGCCATTCCGTTTATTCTGATCGGCGTCATCCTTTCCGGAATCATTCAAATGTTTGTTTCTGAAGAAATGATTGCAAGAATCATGCCAAAGAACCGCTTTCTCGCTGTTTTATTCGGCGCACTGGCCGGCGTTTTATTTCCCGCCTGTGAATGCGGCATTATCCCAATAACGAGGCGTCTGCTGTTAAAGGGGGTTCCTCTGCATGCGGGCGTTGCTTTCATGCTGACCGCGCCTATCATCAATCCTATCGTCTTATTTTCTACTTTTATTGCGTTCGGGAATAGATGGAGCGTTGTCTTTTATCGAGGCGGACTGGCGCTTGCCGTTTCGTTGATCATTGGAATCATCTTATCCTATCAATTTAAGGATAACCAGCTTTTAAAGCCTGAAGAACCCGGGCATCACCACCATCATCACCACACCCTGCTACAAAAGCTGGGAGGGACCTTGCGGCATGCCATTGATGAATTTTTCTCCGTGGGGAAATACTTAATCATCGGCGCCTTTATCGCAGCCGCTATGCAGACGTATGTCAAAACATCCACTCTGCTTGCGATCGGGCAAAATGATGTATCTTCTTCCCTTGTGATGATGGGGCTGGCGTTTGTCTTGTCACTCTGTTCAGAAGTCGATGCGTTCATCGCGTCTTCCTTCAGCAGCACATTTTCATTAGGATCGCTCATCGCCTTTCTCGTATTTGGGGCGATGGTGGATATTAAGAATCTATTGATGATGCTTGCGGCCTTCAAAAAACGATTTGTTTTCCTGCTGATTACGTACATTGTCGTGCTCGTCTTAGCGGGATCACTACTGGTAAAGGGGTGATTGGATGTTTCGTCTATTGGTGCTGATGGGATTTACGTTTTTCTTTTATCATCTGCATGCCTCAGGAAATCTTACAAAATATATCAATATGAAATATTCCTATCTTTCCTTTATTGCGATCTTCCTGTTGGCCATTCTGACAGCCGTTCAAGCATATGTATTTATCAAATCGCCTGATAAAGGCGGGCATCACCATGATCATGATTGCGGGTGCGGATGTGGCCACGATCACGAGCATGACCATGAACAAAACAAGCCGTTTTATCAGCGTTATTTGATTTATGTTGTTTTTCTTTTTCCTTTGGTGTCAGGTATTTTCTTCCCGATTGCGACGCTTGACTCATCCATTGTCAAAACAAAAGGGTTCTCGTTTAAAGCGATGGAGAGCGGAGACCATTATTCGCAAACACAGTATTTGCGGCCTGATGCCAGCCTTTATTACGCGCAAGACAGCTATGACAAACAGATGAAACAGCTGTTTGATAAGTATTCCGGCAAAAAAGAGATTTCTCTGACTGATGATGATTTCCTAAAAGGAATGGAAACCATTTATAACTACCCGGGTGAATTTCTCGGACGGACGATTGAATTTCATGGATTTGCGTATAAAGGAAATGCGATTAACAAAAACCAGCTGTTCGTGTTGAGGTTTGGCATCATTCACTGTATCGCTGATTCCGGCGTGTACGGGATGCTTGTGGAGTTTCCGAAGGACATGAACATCAAGGATGATGAATGGATTCATATTAAAGGCACGCTGGCCTCAGAATATTATCAGCCATTCAAGTCAACTCTCCCTGTCGTGAAAGTGACCGACTGGAACACCATTAAAAAGCCTGATGATCCTTATGTTTACAGAGGATTTTAAGTGAAGACGAAACCAGTACATGTACTGGTTTCTTTTTTATTTCTTTTTCATCAGCATCAAATCAAGATAAAGCTGGCATCGTGTCCTAAAATCGCTTAAATTAATCGACGTCATTTCAGTAATCTGTTTAATGCGGTAATTCAATGTATTTTGGTGAATAAACAGCTGTTCTGCTGCTGGTTTTGTTTTGCAGTTGTTGAGGAGATAGATTTCCAGCGTTTTCAGCAGTTCGGTGCTGCTTTCTTGGTCTTTTGCTTTTAATAAAGCCAAATCCTTATTCTCGTATTCTAAATATTGATTTTTCTGTTCAATGCTCTCTAAATAACGGTAAATGCCGAGTTTTGCATATTCATATGGAATATTTTCTTGATTGCCGGTGATCTCCGCTGCTTTTATTACTTCAAGCGCTTCTGTGTAGCTCTTGCCAAGTTTTAAAAGGTGATCATATTCGTTTCCGATACCGATATAAATAGGGGTAGGAATTTTTTGAAAGTGAAAATGTGTTAACAGCTTGTTAATAAATTCAGAAGCTGCCGAGGAGACGGAGCTTTTTTGGGAAAAACTCGCTACGACGATGACAATATTTGAATCGATCGTTAAGACATGACTGACTTTATCCCTTAAATTTAAATACGACCTGATATTTTCCTTTAAATCCTCAACCGCTTCCCCATCCCCATTCGCGGCGTGCAGGATGACAACTGAAAACATGGAAGGCAGCACGGTGTTGATTCTTTCAGCTTCCCGTCTGAGTTCCTTCTCAGATGTGAATTGCTCATAGATCGCCCGTTTGATCAGATCTTCTGCTTGTTCTTCCTTCTCCTGTTTCAGCTTATTGGTTTTATAAATGATTTTCCCGACATGGAAAGAGGTCTCATACAAAAAGTCGAGTTCTTCTTCCGTCAGATTTTCGTCCAGCTCCTGAACCCAGATGTAGCCCATGACGTCCCCTTTGTGCTTTGCGCTCACGACCACTCTCTGGTTTAACCCAATGCTTTCAATTTTATTGACGCGAAAAGGCTCAGGTTCTGTTTTCAGCTTTTCAATGACTCCATCCTTTAGAAACCTCTCAAAAATCTGAACCGGACATTTTTTTGAAAAAATAGTCTGCTGATTGGCAGAGTCAAAATGGTTAATATAGTAAGAATTATAGGCTAACAAAAAGAAATCCGCGCTTTCCAGTATGACTGGTTTTTGCAGTTCATAACTGATAAAGTCAATCAGCTTATCAACATCTGAAAATGAAAAAACTCTCTCTAAAAGCTCTTCCATACCTTTTTCTCCTATACTTTTTTTTACTTTAATCATATCCATACCGGGTCTATTTGTATAGAAAAAAATACGTTCATTTCCAAAAGAAAAAAACGGCCGTTTAAAAGGAGAAAAGAGGAAAAAGGGACAGCCCCTTCCTCCTCCTTTCAATCTTCATTGTGACATTGTATCTTGGTAGTCTTTAAACTGGTCTGCAACAGCTTGTGACGGAGCCCGCGTCAATATACTGACGATATAGACAGATAATAGACTCGCAGCAAAACCAGGTATGATTTCATACAGAAAGTCCGAAAGACCGGCATTCGCCCAAATGATTACAGTTGCTGCTCCCACAATCATGCCGGCGAGTGCCCCCCATTTGGTCATTCGTTTCCAAAACAGACTGAGCAGCACAACCGGCCCGAATGATGCACCGAAGCCCGCCCACGCGTAGCTTACCAATCCAAGGATCGTATTATTTTTCTCCCAAGCAAGGAATAACGCGATGACAGAAATCACAAGCACAGCCAAACGGCCCAAAAACACCAGCTCTTTATCAGAAGCCGAGCGCCTGAACATCGACTTATACAAATCTTCCACCAGAGAGCTTGATGTCACAAGCAGCTGGGAAGAAATTGTACTCATAATCGCGGCCAAAATCGCTGAAATGAGAAAGCCTGTGATAATCGGATGGAACAAGATATTCCCTAATTGAATAAAAATCGTCTCTGGGTCCTTCAGTGTCATGCCATTCTGATGGTAATAAGCGAGTCCGCCCAAACCGGTCAGCACAGCGCCGACTGCAGACAGCATCATCCATCCCATTCCGATCCTGCGCGCTCTTTTGATCTCTTTGACAGACGTTATCGCCATAAAGCGCACAATGATATGCGGCTGTCCAAAGTATCCCAAACCCCAGGCAAACAAAGAAATAATGCCAAGGACGCTTGTTCCTTTAAAAATATCAAACATATCTGGATCAACAGACCGGATTTCAGTAACTGTTTCACTTGCTCCCCCCGTATGGAAAAACGTAACGATTGGAACAAGGATGAGTGCGGCAAACATAATGATCCCCTGAACAAAATCCGTCCAGCTGACTGCCAAAAAGCCGCCAAATAAGGTATAAACCACAACAACACCAGTTACAACCCATAAGCCTGTATGATAATCCATCCCCAAAATACTGTTGAATAAAACGCCGCCGGATACCATTCCGGACGAAACATAAAATGTGAAGAAGACTAAAATCACAATCCCTGAAAACAGTCTCAGCAGCTTCGAATGGTCTCCGAAGCGATTCTCAAGAAACCCGGGAATTGTGATGGAGTTCCCCGCTTGTTCAGTATAGGTTCTCAGCCGCGGCGCAACATAGAGCCAGTTCGCCCATGCTCCGAGGCAAAGTCCGAACACAATCCAAATCCCGCTCAGACCTGTTGAGAACATGGCACCCGGGAGCCCCATCAGCAGCCAGCCGCTCATATCGGCAGCGCCCGCACTGAGAGCGGTTACGGCCGGACCTAAAGAGCGTCCTCCAAGCATGTAATCCGTCAGATTCGACGTGCGCTTGTAAGCGAAGTAGCCGATCAGCATCATCCCCGCCATATAAATACAAATCGAAATAATCAGCTGTGTGTTTTCTATGGCACTTCCTCCTCTTTTTTATGGTATATGGATGAAATGGACATCCCCGCAGGGAGGATGCCCATTTAGTCCCGCTTTAGAACATTTCACTGATTGTTTTAGCCTGCATGTGCAGTGCCAGGTAATCCGGACCGCCTGCTTTTGAATCCGTCCCGGACATTTTGAAGCCGCCAAACGGATGGTAGCCGACGATAGCGCCCGTACAGTTGCGGTTGAAGTACAGGTTTCCGACATGGAATTCCTGTTTCGCACGCTCGATGTACTTGCGGTTGTTTGTAATAACCGCGCCTGTCAAACCGTATTCAGTATTGTTTGCCACTTCTAAAGCTTCGTCAAAGTTTGACACTTTAGAAAATGCAACGACAGGCCCGAAAATTTCTTCCTGCATGAGTCTTGCTTTCGGATCAAGATCGGCGAAGATCGTCGGTTTGATGAAGTATCCTTTTGAATCGTCACCAGTGCCGCCGCTTACTAAACGCCCTTCCTGTTTTCCGATCTCAATATAGCTCATAATTTTATCATAAGAACCTTGGTCAATAACAGGTCCCATATAAACATCCGCGCTGTCAGGTTTTGCCGTAACTTTTGATTCCGTAATCTCAATGACACGCTTCAATACTTGATCATACACTTTTTCATGGACAACTGCACGTGAACCTGCAGAACATTTTTGTCCCGCAAAGCCGAACGCTGACTGGAAGATCGATTGTGCGGCAAGTTCAACATCTGCATCTTCACAAACGACAACTGTATCTTTTCCGCCCATTTCAGCAATCACACGTTTTAAGTGCTGCTGGCCCGGCTGGACTTTAGACGCACGTTCGAAAATTCTCGTGCCAACTTCTCTTGATCCCGTAAAAGTGATCAGGCTTGTTTTCGGATGGTCAACAAGGTAATCACCAACTTCCGCCCCGCTGCCAGGAACGAAGTTGACTACGCCTTTCGGCAATCCAGACTCTTCAAGCACCTCAACGAATTTCGCAGCAATGACAGGCGTAGCGCTCGCAGGTTTAAGAACAACGGTATTTCCAGTAACGATCGGCGCCACTGTTGTTCCCGCCATGATCGCAAACAAGAAGTTCCAAGGCGGAATGACAACTGTTACACCAGTCGGCGTGTATACATATTGGTTTTTCTCGCCTTCACGGCTGTTGACCGGTTTGCCTTTTGCCAGTTCGATCATTTGGCGCGCATAATATTCCATGAAGTCGATCGCTTCAGCCGTATCAGCATCCGCCTCGTTCCATGGCTTCCCTGCTTCTTTGACAAGCAAAGCGGAGAATTCATGTTTTCTTCTGCGGACTTTGGCAGCAGCGCGGAACAGGACAGCCGCTCTTTCTTCCGGAGACGTGTATCTCCACTCTTCGAATGCTTTCGCGGCAGCTTCAATGGCTTGCTCTGCGTGCTCTTGAGAAGCTTTTGACACTCTGCCGACGACTTCTTCTTTATCAGCTGGGTTGATCGACACGATTTTCGCTTCTGTTTCGACTCTCTCGCCGTTAATGACAAGCGGATAGTCCTTTCCTAAATATTCGCTTACTGTCGCAAGCGCTTTTTTAAACGCTTCCACGTTGTTTTGATCTTGGAAATTTGTGAATGGTTCGTGTTTGTAAGGTGTTGTCATGATAACCTCTCCTTTTTTACTTCTTTGTCATTCCTTTAAAAGCAAATGCAATGTTTGACGGACGTTCTGCTAAGCGTCTCATAAAGTAGCCGTACCAATCTTCGCCGTATGGCAGGTAGACTCTCATGTTATAACCTTCTTTTACGAGGTTGAGCTGGGTTTGCGACCGCATGCCGTACAGCATCTGAAATTCAAACTGGTCATTGGCGATGCCATTGTCTTTGGCTAGCTGCTTTGTATAATCGATCATTTTGTCGTCATGCGTGGCAATCGCTGTATAGTGACCGTTTAAGAGCTGCTTCCGGATGATTTTTTTGTAATTTTCATCGACATCGCTTTTCTCCGGGAAAGCTACTTTTTCCGATTCTTTATAAGCTCCTTTTACAAGGCGAAGGAACGGTTGTAAAGAATCCAAATCGTCAATGTCACTTTCCGTTCGGTACAGATAGGCTTGCAGCACTGTACTCACATACTCGTATTTCTTTCTGAAATCCTTGAAAACATCAAGTGTTTTCTGGCATCTGACCTCATCTTCCATATCAATGGTGACCATGATTTTATGCTTTTCGGCCGTCTGCAGGATTTTCGTCATATTTTCATAGACCAGATCCATATCTATATCGAGACCTAAAGACGTCATTTTTAAAGAAACGTGTGAGTTTAGCTGTTGATCCGCAATCGTCGCAATGGTTTGGATGCACTCTTCCGTACGCTCCCGCGCGACCTCGGCGTTGTTCACAAATTCTCCTAAATGATCGACAGTAACTGACAAGCCTTGGCTGTTTAGCTGTCGAATGGTCGGGATTGAACTGTTAAAATCATTCCCTCCGATAATTTTACCCGCTGCTACCCGGCTTCCCCAGTTCTTCGCCATTTTATTGAGAAAGCCGCTTTTGGATAAAAATAAGAAAAAATCTCTTGTGATCACTTCCAACCTCAACACCCCGCAATCTAAGAAGTATTTGTATGAGTTTATTGTAAATGGACAAAACCGCCGTTCACAATATTCTCAAAATACAAAGATTCTGATTATTTTTGTGGTTTTCTCACAATCAGATAGTTAGAAAGTCGGGGAATCGTGTCGAATAAAGGGGAAAAGGAAGCGACAAAAAATATCAGCTTCCTCCATCCTTCCACACTTCTTCAACCGTATTCAAAAGCAAACGATTCAGTTCAGGCGTCATATCCTTCTGTTCTGCTTTCATCGTTTTTGCCGCTTTCATGATTCTTTCGATTTCCGTTTCGATGAATAGATGAATGACATGGATTCGGGCTTCAAGATCCAGCTCTTCGCCTCTTCTTTTCCGTTCAAGCAAGGTTTCCATTTCCGCCTTCAGCTCAGAATCAGTAACAAGTTCATTCATCAACACAGTAAAATCCATTGGCGGAATGGTTCCGTGCTTTTCAATCCATTTGCAAGCCAATATAGGCCGAAGCACGTAGAAATACTTTTTGATTTTGACCTCTTGCCCTTGAAGGTAATCCTTGACGTTCCTTCTCGCCATATTGATATAGTGATACACGCTTGCTTCGGGTTTAAACGCCTCCGTCCGCAGCTTTCTGAGCTGCTCTGCGGTTGTAAATGCTTCGTAATACACAATGTCTGAGGACAGCCATTCAAGGAGCGGCGGGTTTGATTTTTTGAAAAGGCGCAGCGTCTTTCTCAGCTCCCAGCCGCTGATATCCAGCAAATCGTGAATCGGTTCCTCAATGACATCCCGCTCCTGCTCAATTGAAAAATACCATTCCTTTTTGGGCACATAAATAAAGCGGACATCGTAGTCACTGTCCTGGGATGGGAATCCCCAAGCCCGGCTTCCTGATTCAACGGCATATACGATTTTGACGCCGTATGACTGTTCGATTCGTTTTAATTCATCAATGATCCTTTGTTTCATATCTATTCGTCTCCAGTCTGGTTTCATTCCGGCAGTTTGCAGAAAAAAACCGCCTGTTGAAGTGCGGCGGCTTTTCACGTTTATCAGCCTTTCAGATGATGCTTAAAGAAAGCTAGTTTTTCCGTTTGAAAGGCAGGGATATATTCATGCCCGAAGTAGCGATACACCTTCAGCTCTTTCTCTGTCTCCAAGTGATTGTACGCGGCAAACACGGTGGACGGCGGCGTGACCTTGTCAATCAGGCCGATCGACATCAGGACAGGCACCTTCACTCGGTCAGCAAGATTCATAATATCGAAATATGAAAGTGTCTTCATTGCCTGCTCTTCTGTTTCCGGGCTGCCATTTCTTCTGAAGAAGGAATTGATTTCAAGGTACGGCTGTTCAAGCGCCACATCAATGGCCCGTTCAAAGTTGCTTAAATAAGGATAATCGGCTGCCGCGGCTTTCGGAATGTCTGACAGAGCTGCCGCGGCAATCGTTAAGCCGCCGCCTTGGCTTCCGCCTGTCACACCGATTCTTGTTTCGTCGACTTCCTCAAAACGGCTGATGACTTCAAGCGCGCGAACGGCGTCCAAATAAACGCCACGGTAATAGTATGTATCTTTATCAAGGATTCCTTTCGTCATCCAGCCTAAAGCGTGGCCATGCGGAGAAATACTCGTGTCTTCGCTGCCCTGCTGCCCGCGGACAAGCATGCCGAATGCGGCGTATCCGTGGAGCGCCCAGTTTACCATTTCATGAATTTCACCATCGTAGCTTGCGTTATAGCCGTGATATTTGACAATCGCCGGATGCGGTCCCTCCTTGTCAGGCACCGCGTACCATCCGGCAATGCGGGCGTTTCCGAAGCTTTTATACGTAAGGCGGTAGACCTTGACTCCATCAGCAGGATAATCAACCAGCTGTAAATCAGGTGCTGCTTGGACTTTTGCAAGTTCGTCCAAAGACGATTTCCAAAACTCAGAAAAATCTTTCGGCGCTGTTTTTTCAGGCTTATACGTTTGCAATTGGTCGAGCGGCATATCGAATAGTTGCATTTCCGATTATCCCCCTTTGTTTTGTTAGATTTAGTTTGTATTCCTATAGTACCACGTTTTCTACATATTTTCATTCTTGTTTCCCAAACACTCTTCATCAAACGTTTGTTTAAAACTTTCCCGGCTCATTTCCATAAAAGCCTGAGCCGTCAGACTAACATATCGGCTCTTTAAATATATAAAGACAAGGGTTCGGGATGGCGCGGATTGGATGGATAAATAGATCACACCCGGGTCCTTATCCCTTCTGACCATATTCGGCGCCATTGTCACACCTAAGCCGTTGGCCACAAGAGATTGCGCGGTTTCAATATGGCTCGTCTTAAAGGCGGCATTCGGTTTAAAGCCGCTTTCCGCACAGAGATCGAGAACGGTCCTGCGAAATCCGAAGCCCTCTTTTAACAGAATAAACGGCACATCCCTGACCATTTCAAGGGGCACACACAGCTCCCGGTTCGCCTCTCCTTCCAGCGCTTTCTCAATCAACGCGGTCATTTCCGGCGGCATCCACCTTTGTTTTTCCTTCGGCACCGCGAGAACAATCGGTTCCGTAAGCAAAGGTGTAATGGAGAGCCGTTCATCCTCGATCGGCAAGGACAAAACAGAAAGGTCAACCTCTCCCTTTGCCGTCATTTCCTCTAATGAAGCAGGGTCTTTTTCAACAAGCTGAACCTCAATATGAGGATAGCGCGCCAAAAATTGCCTCAGCAGAGGCGGAAAGAGATATCTCCCCGTGACAGCGGGAATCCCAATGGAAAGCTTGTGCCCGAGCCCCTGCGACCGCTCCTGCATCTCCCGGAGCAAGTCATCTCTGGAACGAATGATGTTCTCGGCTTTTTCAATGAAACGCCGGCCGTGGGGTGTCAGGGTAACAGCGCCGTGGGATCTGTGGAAAAGGGCAAGCCCAAGCTCAGCCTCAAGCTTTTTGATTTGCTGGCTGAGAGATGGCTGGGCGATATGAAGATGCTCCGCCGCCTTTGTAAAGCTTTGGCGCCGAGCGATTTCAGCTGCGTATTCCATCACTTTAATATCCATTCCAGCCTCCATAGGTTAAACCTATCGTCTCTATCATTTTTATATCTTGGACGAATCATAACAGAAATTGCTAACATAATCCATATCATCATTTACAAAAGAAGGGGCTGGTTTTAGATGACAAATGAAACACCGTTTTCGAAAAACGCCGAGATGTATCGGGATGAGAAGGTATTTGCCGAGGGGGAAGATTTGGGGCTGATGATGAAAACGGCGGAATGCCGGGCTGATGATCGGGTGCTGGATATCGGAGCGGGAGCCGGCCATACGGCGCTGGCCTTTTCCCCATATGTACAGGAATGCGTCGGCATTGATGCGACGAAAGAGATGGTAGAGGTTGCGTCCTCCTTTGCGCAGGAAAAAGGAGCGGGAAACGTGCTCTTTCAGCAAGGAACGGCAGAATCGCTCCCCTTCCCTGACGAATCATTTGATATCATCACCTGTCGATACGCGGCCCACCATTTTTCAGATATCCGTAAAGCCGTCAGCGAAGTTGCACGTGTGTTGAAAAAGGACGGACGTTTCCTCTTGGTCGATCATTACGCGCCTGAAGACCTCGTTCTTGATGAGTTTGTCAATCACCTGAACCGGCTCCGAGACCCTTCCCACGTGCGGGAAAGCTCATTATCAGAATGGCAGTCGATGTTCACCGCTCATCAGCTGGGCTATCAAGAAGTCCAAAAGTGGAATTTGCCGATTCAATACGAAAGCTGGATCCAGCGAGGCGGAACACCTGCCGACCGGGAAAAGCAAATCATCGCCCACCTGCATGACATATCAGACGATGTACGTGACATGTTCTGTATCAAATGGAATCAAAATGGGCACCCCGATTCCTTTTGCTTAAAAGCGATTTTCATTCAAGGCGTAAAATAATAAAAAAGCCGTGCGCTCCGCATGGCTTTCACATTGGCTGATAAAGGTCCCAGCCGATTTTCAATGTCTCCGCAATATAATCGGCGACCTCTTCAGGAGAAAGGTTGTCTGTTGCGACTTTTGAATTGTGTTTGTCGTAAATGGCTTTTCTTTCGTTAAACAGCTGTTCCATGTCATCCATTGAACGGTTATGCAGAACAGGGCGGCTCTCGATCAATAAGTCCGCTCGCTGCTTCCAGTTCTCCCATGACAGGTCTAGGTGAAGCACAAGACAGTTTTCCAGACAGCACGTTCTGATTTCCTCTTGTTTAAAAGAACCGCCGCCCAGAGAGACGATTTTGAATCGTTTATGGTGGCAAATGTCTAAAATATATTCCTTCTCCGTTTTCCGGAAAAAGTCTTCGCCCTTTTTCTCAAATATCTCAGGGATCGACATATTGAAATCTTTTTCAATCTCTTGGTCTATATCGATAAAATCTCTATATAATTTTTTAGCGACCAATTGGCCGATTGTCGTTTTTCCTACACCCATGAATCCGATCAGGACGATATTTCTTTCTCTTACTGGGATGGCTCGTTTTGCGTTCATCTTCGGCGAAATCCTCCTAAGGAATGAAATTTTATATTCATTATATGCTCATTTTACGAATATTTATATAGATACCTGCTTGCCCGTCCTTTAAGCGCTTTTGCCTGAATGTCATTCATTGTACAACATTTTTAGAGATATTTTAATACTTTGACGCAAAAAAGCATTAAATCCTTTCAACTTCACAGCCTTTATTGTGTTTCTCCGAATGTATTATGCGCATGACAAAAGCCCGCTCCGAGAGCGGGCTTTCTTGGTTTTATTTCCACCAGTTATCAAACATAGATGCCGGTACCTGGCGTTTATGTTCAGTCATGCTGTAGCGTTTTTCCAGCGCTTCTGACACTTTCGCTGATACTTCTTTTCCTTCAAGATAATCGTCAATCTCCTCGTAGGAAATGCCAAGCTCTGTTTCATCCGTCTGCTGCGGTTTTTCGTCGAGCAGATCGGCAGTTGGTTCTTTTAAGTATAGGCGCTCAGGTGCGCCCAGTTCTTTCAGCAGGCTTCTTCCCTGGCGCTTCGTCAAGCCGGTCAGCGGCAGGAGATCCGCTCCCCCGTCACCATACTTTGTAAAGAAACCTGTAACAGCCTCGGCCGCGTGGTCCGTGCCGATGACAAGAAGGCCTTCCTGCCCGCCGATCGCGTATTGAGCGATCATTCTTGTTCTCGCTTTTACGTTCCCTTTATTAAAGTCTGTCAGCTTATCGCCTGTCTCTTGCTGATATTGATCTGCAAAAGCGCTGACTGTTGATTGAATGTCAAATTTCCAGGATTTGTCCGGCTTGATGAATTTCAGAGCGAGCTGGGCATCGTCCTCATCCTGCTGTGTGCCGTGCGGAAGACGGACCGCGATAAATTGAGCGTCTCCGCCCTCTTCGCGAATGCTTTCTACAGCAAGCTGGGCAAGGCGCCCCGCTAGAGTTGAATCCTGTCCGCCGCTAATTCCCAATACAAAGCCTTTAGCGCCAGTTTTCTTAATATACCGTTTTAAAAAGTTGACTCGGTCCTCAATTTCTTGCTTTGGATCAATTGAAGGCTTCACATGTAATTCACGCATAATTGTTTCCTGCACACTCATCCTACTCATTCCTCCTGTACAATCACTGATTCTTATTTGATCATTTCCCTAAATGAATGGAAATGAATCATGATCGTTATGTATCCCTATTAAATATAGCACAGGTTTTCATTTACAGTGAATTAAGAGAGATCAGCTGACTTCCACCCGTATAGACGTTACACTGTCGCCATTGCACTTTCCTTTTTCAATCGGACAAGAGGAAAACGCGACAATCAAATCCATTTCCGCCCGCATCCTCACGTAATCGCCGGCATTCGAAAGCGGTGTTTCCACAGACAGGTTCCCCTTCTCATCAAGCACAGTATTCATAAAAATCGCAAACGGGTAATGCATGTGGGGCTTCGGCACGCCAAACTGCTCAAGCGCCCGGTTCATATTGTCATAGCACGTATCCTGAAACTCATCCTTTTGCTTGCCGTATAACAGCCTGTTCATATCAGGGCGGCAGGCGGGAAGCAGCAGATCATGCTTGCCGACCGTATCTTCAATCAGCGTCAGCATCGGTTTGTACAAATTGGAGTAGAGATGGTCATTGACCTTCACATGAATGGAATGATTGGCGTCAATGGTCGCTCCCTGATCAAGGTGCTCATAGAAATCCTTGGCATGGTACGCGACAAAATCTGCTACCTGCTGCCCTTCTACATCCACCACCTTCAACATCTGCCCTTTTTTCAGCTTCAGGCCAAGCCCTTTCTTCGGTTCAACGATATATTGCTGTGTCATGGCTTCGCTCCTTTTTTCATTAGTATGGGCGTTCGCCGCCTTCCCCATGTAAAAAGAGGCAAAAATCCGATGTATATAAGCTTCGGGCGGGTCGCAATCTAACCTTAGATAAAAGGGGTTGAAATTGATGAGTCAAACAAAAAAAGACCAGCAAAAAGGAAATTTGGCTTGGTGGCAGCTGTCACTAATCGGTATAGGATGCACAATCGGAACAGGATTTTTTCTCGGTTCCAGCATCGCCATCGTGAAAAGCGGTTTTTCTGTTCTGCTTTCATTTCTGATTGGGGCAATCGGCACATATTTTGTATTCGAGCAGCTTGCCAAGCTGTCGGCAAAGCAGCCGGAAAAAGGCTCGTTTTGCGCGTATGCAAGAAAAGCATTCGGCAGATGGGCCGGGTTCAGCAACGGCTGGGTGTATTGGTCATCAGAAATGCTGATTACCGGAAGCCAGCTGACAGCCATTTCGCTATTTACGAAGCATTGGTTTCCACAAGTGCCGCTATGGGTATTTGCTTCCATCTATGCGGTGCTCGGGCTTCTGATTATTTTCACCGGGCTGTCTGTGTTTGAGAAGACCGAAAACGTACTGGCAGTTATCAAAACAGCCGCTATTTTGATGTTTATTGTCATTGCCATTCTGGCATTATGCGGAATCCTGTCCGGCGGAAAGCATGATGTACAGGTTCCAAATCAGACGAGTGAGTTTTTCCCATACGGCGCCATGGGGCTGTGGACAGGTTTAATCTACGCGTTTTACGCCTTTGGCGGAATTGAGGTCATGGGGCTGATGGCGGTTCACTTAAAAAAACCAGAAGAAGCGTCTAAATCAGGGAAACTCATGCTGGCGACACTGGCGGTTATTTATGTCATTTCGATCGGGCTGGCTTTGCTGCTGGTTCCATTAGACGCGTTTTCTGAGCAGAACAGCCCGTTCATTACGTCGTTAAAGGGATATAACCTTAAGATCATCCTCGACATTTTTAACGGGATTTTCATTATCGCCGGGTTCTCGACCCTCGTCGCTTCCTTATTTGCGGTCACGACATTGCTTTGTACGATGGCTGATGACGGCGACGCGCCGAAATGCTTTACCTTAAAGGAAGGCAAAAAAATATGCTGGCCGGCGCTGGGGCTGACGTTTGCCGGGCTTATTTTATCCATCATTCTGTCATTAGTGCTTCCCAAAAATATTTATGAGCACATGACCACAGCAGCGGGGCTGATGCTTTTGTACACTTGGCTGTTTATCCTGTTCTCCAGCAAAAAGCTGACCGATCCCGAGGGCATGGGGAAAACGCAAATTTATTTAGCGATGATTCTGATTGCTGCGGCTGTATCCGGCACATTGTTTGAAAAATCAAGCCGGCCCGGTTTTTTTGTGAGTATCGGGTTTCTCGCGATCATTGCCGTCGTTACCGTGATCTATCAAAAAAAGCAGGGACATAAAAACCGCCCTGCCAGCTCGTGATATTATTTCATTTTGTTGAACATGTTCTTTAAATAAGAAAACGGGCACTTCGATACCTGCTTTTCATCATCACGGAGGAAATACTGTTTCCATTCGCGATTGTCTTTCCCTCCGTACCAGCCTAAATGCGGATGAATCGGAGCTTGATCATAGGCTTTCAAACGAGAGCGGATCAGCCTGCTCATGTTGCGGCCAAATGGGGTTGATCCATTTAACTCTTCAAACACCCACCTTGGCTGAAACGTGATCATGAAAAAGGGAAAGCTCCGGCTCCTTCTCGCCTCATGCCCAGGTGTGGCGCACAGAATAAAGTACGGCTCGCCGTCAAAACAAAACTCCCATTTGTAATGCTCTGGATCGGCCGGAATGTCTTCCGGCCATTCTTTTTTGTCTTGATGGCTCAGTCTATTTAAAAAGCTCCAAAACAGCTCTTCATACGCTTCAATCGAATAGTGCTCAGCCAAATCTTCCGGTGTGTCAAACAACACAACGAGAGAAGCGTATTTTCCAGTGTCCCGCGAAATCCTTCCGTACTCCGCAAGCAATGGAGCCAGTTCCTCCTCCGTACTATTTTCCCGCGGATCTCCGGCAAACGCAATGCGGAGCTGGTCAGTCAGAAACGCCTGCCGTCCGGGAATGCATGGAAACGTATCCGCGTCATCCGCCACAGTTTCTGCCAGAAGCTCAAAAGCGATTCTCTGCCATTCAAGAAGCTCTTCTTGATTACGTTCCAGAAAACTTTTGGTGTACATCCCAGCCACATTGATCCACCTCCAGTATCATCTGGATACTATATTAAAACTGGAAGCGGCAGGTGACTGTCCTTGATGAATCAGCCCAATAACTGTTTGATGCCTTGATAACCGAAGTAACATCCAAATACAAGGAGGGACACACCAGCGATTCCGGTCAATCCTCTTAATAGCTTTTCATGAAGCAGATTTCTGAACATGCTGGCTGTGATCGCCATGCAAAAATCCCAGATTAAAATGCCGATCATGATGCCGGAGCTATAGATCAGAAGCTGATTCATATCGTAGGCCTCTGCTGTTTTCGCCAGTATGCTGCCGTAAATCCCAAGCCAAAACAGAATGCTCAATGGATTTGACAGTGAAATGAGAAAACCCGAAGCGAATGTTTTCTGGTACGACGCTTTTCCTCGTGAGCTTCGCACATCCATCGGCTCTCTGACATTTTTCAGCGTTTCAATTCCAGTATAGGTCAGAACAAAAAAGCCGAAGAGCCACAAAAACGTTTTCACAAATGGAGCGGTCAAAAACTGTGACAGCCCGAAATAAATAAAAAGCATGTACAGTCCGTCCGCTGTCATAGCGCCTAAACCAAAAACCCACGCATGCCAAAAACCGTTTTTAATTCCTTTGTCTATTTGCGCCGCGTTCACTGGTCCCACAGGCGCAGACAAGGACAGTCCAAGCACAATATAGCTCAAAAAAATGTTCACCGGCCCGTACTCCCTTCTCTTACGTAACTTGTACAATTTATTCGAGAACGGGCCAAGCTATGCACAAAATTCGCTTACTGTTTCAGACGTTTTAGCTCTTCCTCCATGATATCGGCGGCTTTGTCTACGAAACTGAAAATAAGTTCCAGTTCTTCTTCGGTATAGTCGCGGCATAAATCCATCGTCGATTCTGACAGGGAACGGAACAAATCCTTTACATGTTTTTTTGAAGCGGTCAATGGGACGATCATGACTCTTCTGCGGTCATCCGGGTCCTTTTCACGAGCCACATACCCCGCTTTTTCCAGCCGGTCAACAAGCGCCGTGACTGAACCCGTGCTGAGGCCTGTCTTTTTCCCCAGCTCCCCGGCAGTCATCGGCCCTGCTTCATTTAAGATGTCAGCTGATTTCAAATCGGTGGGAAACAGACCGAGAGCTTGAGCGGCTGCCTGGTGAAACAGAACCGTTCGTGTGCCCAATTTCCGAAAAAGCTGAACGGCAGTCTTTTCCAACTCACTTCTAGAATTTCTTGTTGACAACTGACAGTCCTCCCTATAAAATCAAATTTATCTCGATAATCAAGATATTCGATAGATAAACTATTATCATCTTATCAAAACTTACACAGAAAAGTAAGAGGAGGTAGAACAAATGGACTCAACATTAGCAAAACAGGCTTCCACCAAATTTGTGGTCCTCGGTCTCCTGCTGGGGATCTTGATGTCTGCAATGGACAATACGATTGTTGCCACCGCGATGGGCAGCATCGTAGCCGATCTTGGAAGCTTCGATAAATTTGCTTGGGTGACGGCATCCTATATGGTGGCAGTCATGGCTGGCATGCCGATTTACGGCAAGCTTTCCGATATGTACGGCCGAAAACGCTTTTTCCTGTTTGGACTTATTTTTTTCTTAATCGGATCGGCTTTATGCGGGATTGCCCAGACGATGAATCAGCTGATCATCTACCGGGCCATTCAGGGTATTGGAGGCGGTGCGCTCCTGCCAATTGCCTTTACCATTATCTTTGATTTGTTTCCGCCGGAAAAACGCGGAAAGATGTCCGGCATGTTCGGCGCTGTATTTGGATTATCCAGTGTTCTCGGGCCGCTTTTAGGCGCGATCATTACAGACGCGATCAGCTGGCACTGGGTGTTTTACATCAATGTGCCGATCGGCGCATTGTCATTGTTTTTCATTATTCGCTATTACAAAGAATCTCTGGAGCACAGAAAGCAGAAAATCGACTGGGGCGGCGCGGTTACCTTGGTCGTATCGATTGTATGCCTGATGTTCGCCCTTGAGCTCGGCGGCAAAACATACGATTGGAATTCCATTCAGATCATCGGCTTGTTTATTGTCTTCGCCGTTTTCTTCATTGCCTTTTTTATTGTGGAGAGAAAAGTGGAAGAGCCAATCATTTCGTTCTGGATGTTTAAAAACCGGTTGTTTGCCACTGCGCAGATTCTCGCTTTCCTGTATGGCGGAACATTCATTATTTTAGCGGTATTTATTCCGATTTTCGTTCAGGCGGTGTACGGCAGCTCCGCGACAAGCGCGGGCTTTATTTTGACGCCGATGATGATTGGATCAGTCATCGGGAGCATGATCGGCGGGATCTTTCAAACGAAGGCAAGCTTCCGCAACCTGATGCTGATTTCTGTTACGGCGTTCTTTATCGGCATGCTGCTTTTATCAAATATGACACCGGAGACGGCACGCGTATGGCTGACAGTCTTTATGATGGTGACAGGCTTTGGTGTGGGCTTTAACTTCTCGCTTCTGCCAGCGGCATCGATGAACGATCTTGAGCCTCGTTTCCGGGGAACGGCCAACTCGACCAATTCGTTTTTGCGGTCATTCGGCATGACTCTGGGCATCACGATTTTCGGGACGGTGCAAACAAACGTGTTCTCAAACAAGCTGAGCGACGCCTTCAGCGGCATGAAAGGCTCAGCGGGATCAGGCGCCCCGCAAAATATCGGCGATCCGCAGGATATTTTCCAGGCAGGAACACGTTCCCAGATTCCTGAGGCGATCCTGAATCGCGTGATTGACGCGATGTCATCAAGTATCACGTACGTCTTTTTGCTCGCTTTGATTCCAATTGGCATCGCGGCGGTCACCATTTTGTTTATGGGAAAAACCAGAGTGAAAACAACAGCGGAAATGGCGAAGAAAGCAAATTAACACAAAAAGCAGTACATGGCTGGCATGTACTGCTTTTTTGATTACACTCCTAATCTTGCTAGGATAAATGTCCATATACAAATGATTAATAACAGAATCAGGCTGTACGCCACTGTCCGCTTAAACAGTTTAGATTCCTTGCCTGTCTGGCCAACCGCTGCGGCGGCGATGGCGATAGACTGAGGAGAAACGAGTTTCGCCATCACCCCGCCCGCCGTATTTGCGGCCAACAGCAAATCAGAACCCGCACCGATCTGCGCTCCAGTGACAACCTGCAAATGTCCGAACAAAGCGTTATTGCTGACAACAGAACCGGTGATGAACACGCCGATCCAGCCGAGAACAGGACTGACAAACGGGAACAAGTCTCCTGTTTTCGCCAGTGCTAACCCAATTGAAGAGCTGAGCCCCGCGAAGTTGGCCAAATTGGCAAACCCCATCACAAAGCAGATCGTCATAATCGGCACCCACAGCTCTTTTCCTGTCTCCTTCAAGGCAACAAAACCATCCCGATAAGAGAACTTTTTGCTGAACAGCCCTGTCACGATGACCGCCGCTAAAATCGCTGTACCTGTCGCTGACAGCAGATCGACTTTAAAGACTGCATCCAACGGCATGGCAGATGGCGCAATCGGCGGCATTTTCATTATTTGCTGGTGCAGAAAAGGCATTTTAAAAAGAAGTGTTGTTTGATACAACAGTCCGCCTTCTTGGAAAAGCGCCTTGAAGGCAGGAAGGCTCCAGATTGTGATCGCCGCGGTTAAAATGTAGAAAGGAGACCACGCTTTCGCAATGTCAGCGGCACTGTAAGCCTTTTTCTCACCAGCCTCGCCGGCTCCTTCCTCCCGGTACATCTCTTTCGGCTGCCATTTGCGGAGGAAGAGCGCAAGCCCGCCCATGCTGAATAAGGAAGCCAAAATGTTTGCTAATTCCGGCCCGAGCACCGCCATTGTCAGTGTCTGAACCGCTGTATACACACCGCTCACAAACAACAGGGCAGGCCAAGTCTGTTTGATTCCTTTCATTCGGTCTAAAAGGAAGACGAGCAGAAACGGAATGAAAAATGTGATCATCGGTAATGTCCACATCAATGTCCGTGACAGTTCAAGAGCGGACAAATTACCTATCTGCGCCCCTGTAATGACAGGAATTCCGATCGCCCCGAAGGCTCCGGAGGCTGCGTTCGCAATCAAGCAGAGTGCTGCCGCTTTTAACGGTTTAAAACCGAGTTCGACGAGCAGCGCCGCACTAATCGCAATCGGAACACCAAAGCCGGCCGCGCCTTCCAAAAACGCGTTAAAACAAAAACCTATTAATAATAGCTGTATTCGTTGGTCTGGCGAAATGCCGGCAATGCTGGAACGAATAATCGTGAACTTTCCGGTTTTCACAGCGATTTTATACAGCCACACCGCCATCAGGACGATATAGCCAATCGGCCACAGGCCGCTCCCGATTCCTAATAAAACAGAAGAAATGGCTTTTTCAATCGGCATATGAAATGCCAGAACAGAGACGATGAAACTGACGGCTAAGGTAAGGAATGCCGCGAGAATGCCTTTCATTTTAAAAACAGTTAAAGCCAAGAGAAAAAAGAGAATTGGAGTGAGCGCCACAAGTGCGCTCACATACTCGTTTCCAAACGGATTATACAGCTGCTCCCACATTGACAATCAGCCCTTTACTTTGAAGTTGATTCTAGTTGACGTTTTGTTTTGCAAAATGCGGCTTTAAAATGTTTTTAAGGACACCTGCGCTGTGAAGGAACTGTTCTTTTTCTTTCTCATTTAAGTTCAGCTCAGTAATGCCTGCAATACCTCCGCGGTTGACAACAGCAGGAACACCGATGTACACGTCATCTTCGCCGTATTGCCCGTCCAGATATGTGCTGACAGTTAAAATGCTGTTTTCATTATGAAGAATGGCTTTTGTAATACGGGCAAGACTCATCGCAACACCGTAATAAGTCGCACCTTTTTTCTCAATAATATGGTAAGCGGCGTTTTTCACGTCATCTACGATCTGGTCAAGCTCCTCTTGTTTATACGCAGCATTTTTTTCAACAAGTTCACTAACCGGCATACCGCCGATATTCGCGTGGCTCCAGACAGGAAGCTCTGTGTCGCCGTGCTCGCCGATAATATGCGCATGCACGTTTTGAGGCGCCGCGCCAAAGTATTCGCTCAGCATGTAACGGAATCTCGCAGAATCTAGTGTTGTGCCGCTTCCGATCACCCGCTCTTTTGGCAGGCCGCTGAATTTCCATGTCGCGTAAGTCAGAATATCAACCGGATTTGTCGCGATTAAGAAAATGCCGTCAAATCCGCTCGCCATCACTTCACTGACGATTCCTTTGAAAATCTTTATATTCTTTTCTACTAATTCAAGGCGTGTCTCACCAGGTTTTTGGTTTGCTCCGGCGCAGATGCAGACAATATCAGCATCCTTGCAGTCTTCATATGTTCCGTAAGATGTTTTGACCGGTTGCGGCGCAAACGCTTTTCCGTGGTTTAAATCCATTACATCGCCCATTGCTTTTTCTTTATTTAGATCAATGACCACAAGCTCATCTGTGATCGCTTGGTTCAATAACGCAAATGCATAACTGCTTCCAACAAAACCCGCTCCGATTAAAGCTACTTTATTTACATGTTTGTTCATCATTAATCATCCTTCCAAGGGTATGTTTTTCTTTGATGTTTGTTTGTGAAGTATTTCACATTTATATTGTGCAATATTTCACAAACTATTGCAAGAGAAAAGTTTTGTCTGATTTATGAACAAAAAAGAAACCATCGAGGATGGTTTCTCAAATGATACCAAAATCTTAAAACGGTCTATCATTTTAGGATTTTGGCATCTTTTCAGGTGATGTAAATACCCTTGAAATCTAGGAAGGACGAGCATCATCGACGGGCAGACCTGACATCGAATGCGAGGGTTTGTCGACACGCTGAGAAATGATCCATGTTGGTTTCTATGAGATTCTCTCCTCGCTTTCCCTCAATAAGGAAGAGAACCGCTTAAGCCAGAGTTGTTATATACACCATTTTGCACATAATCAAATCCAGGCTGATTTTGGCCGGGCACTTGGGCGCTGCCATTATTAAACACCACTTTGGCGTTCGTTGTATCCGTATCCGCAGGAAGCGTCAGCGTGTAAATTCCATCCGCATTCCTAGCCATTGCTTTTCCCGGCCAAGATCCGGTCAATTCGATTGTCCGGCCTCCATCCTGTTTATAGATATAAGCATTTACTTGGCCCCAATGATTCGGATTTTGATAGCCGATTGTATTAGCCAAAGACGGATCTCTTTTTATAAAAGTGTATTTCTGCGTCTTCGTTACACCATCACTGTTCGTCCCTGTTAACGTGATATTGTATGTCTTGCCAAACGGATCTCCCTTTCCGATCGTTAGCTGATCCCCATCTTTGAACGCAGTTTCTTGCCCATTATTCATTTGATACACGGCTTTTGCCGTATTCGCATTTGCACGCAGGGTGATCGTCAGTTGATCATTGAAGGAATGTGTTACCCCTGTTTTGACATTCTCAATGAAGACGTGAGGACCGTTTGCGATATCGTCAGGATAAAGAACAGCCACAGATCTGGCATTGATCGTGCCTGTCAATTTACCATTCGTGACTTGAAATGCACCGGCACCAGCTTTATTATCATAGCTGCCATCAGGTAATTTCGTTGGCGTATTGATGGTGACAGAAGATGAACCTGCGTTTGCCAGCACAACGCCCTGTGAGCCGCGCTGATTCATGAATACCTGATTGTTTCCATTCGGATTCGAAAGTTCCTCAGGCTGTCCAGCCATTACATTGTGAAAAGTATTGACCGCAACGATAGCTTGGTCTTCAAACAAAGCACTCCCGCGATCGCCTATTTGGCTTTTCCCCGGGAATCTTACGCCATTCCCGCCGCCCTCAGGCCTGGAAAAGAAGAGAGGCGTACTGCCTGAGCGGGAAGCAATCACCGCCCAGCCTAACCGAATATCGTCATCGCTCATCCATGTGGACTCTTCCTCATCATTGGCATACGTATCATGCGATTCCACCCATGTAACTAACTTGTCCGCAGACACATCAGATGCATAATGGGAGATATTCGACACGCTCAGATTACGGTTTCTTAAAGCAGACCTTATGGAATGCCCATAGTTTGATGCTGTCACATTCATATAATTCGCATATGCAGCATCTCTGGAGGCACTATCTTGCAGGATTTCTCCGTATTGGAACTCGGCAGATGTATTTGTGAGATTCGGCCAAAATTGACTGCCGTAACTCCCGTCATCCGGAAGCTCTATATGTTTGGCGGCATCAAAACGAAAGCCGTCTGCACCGTCATTCAATGCTCTTTCTAAGAAACGTTTCAGATAGGACTGCACTTGTGTATTCTGTGTATTCCAATCATACAGCCCGAGCAATGAATTCTGCGTGACATCCCATCGATCGGACCAGTTTTTAATTTGTGTATTTCCATGTGTCCAATTCGGAATACTCTTAATCTCGTTGGAAATCGCGGCATAGTCGCTGGTGGTATGGTTGATGACCGCGTCAACAATGACCTTTACGCCGTATTCTTCAGCCGCCGCGCACATTTCTTTAAATTCTTGTTCAGTACCTAAATAACGGTTGCCAATTTGGTACGATGTCGGCTGATACAGCCAGTACCAATTCGACATGCTTTTGTTTCCTTGGTTCCCTTCCTTCACCTGGTTGATCGGAGACGTCTGGATGGCTGTATATCCTGCATCATGAATATCCTTCATATTGTGTTTTAACGTATTGAACGACCAATTCCAGGCATGAAGTATGGTTCCGTCTTTGACCGATGGTGCTGTAAGCTCATTCGATTTGTTCGCTGTTTCAGCATTTGCAGCCGCCGGTCCTGCCAGAACCAACTGAAACAGCAGCAAAAAACCAGCGAATAACGGCAGAAAAGAGGTTTTGAATCGTTTTTCAAACATTCATGACACTCCTTATATGGTTTTTATAGACTTACGGCGGAGTCAAAAACCCCTCTTACAAATCTTCCGCTTCCTCCTTTCAAACTGATGTGAAGACTGGATAATTTTGTTAACGCTTACATTTAAAATTATCACAATCACTCTATCAAAACAACGCAGTAGCGCGAATTCAAATCAATGTGCCTATCCAGCTAGAAAACCTGGGACGGAACGCCGTGTTCAAACAAAAAAAGAAACCATCTCACTAAGATGATTTCTTCTCTATCTCTTCTTTTACCGCTCTTCTGTATGACCACTTCACAATGAGATACCGAAGCAGAAACAGTACACCGCCGCAAACGATAAAAAGAAGGATCATTTTCAGCCAAGCGAAGAATGTATGGGGAATCCCCCTGTCGTACATCGTAAGCACCACTACCGCAAAGGCAACCGCAATTGAATCTATACGCTGCTGCTTCACCCGTTTTTGCAGTTCTTCTTCGGTGTCTATTCTCGGCATGAGCATTCCCGACGCTCCTGCCTTGATGCAGTAATATAAGATGATGAGGAACAAAAACACAAGGCTTGCAGCCCATTCCTTAAACGGAAATTGAAAAATAATGCCGCGGATGATCACATCAAGGAGCGCAAACGATCCCGCAATCATCCCAATCTCCGACCAGATTTTTTGTTCTTTTTCTTTTACTCTCTTATTTTTTCCATTCACGCCTGAAAGTCTATTACGCAGATTATTCATGACCTTCCTCCCGCACTTTTACGAATGGCTTTGGCTTACATCTTACAATAACAGCCTGTGCTTCTGCAATGAATAAATCAAAAGCCCGCCGCACGAGCCAGTCCCCTAGTCAAGGCAAGCCGAATCAGGTGAGCGGCAGTATACTTGAGCCGCTTCCCATACGAAACCCCGCTTGCCGCACGCACAGCATCCAACATTGGCTGCGGCCTTCAGCCGGATGCTTCACCATTCCCACCCTTTGTAAGAGCTGGGTCATTTAGAAGCATCCTTTTTTGCGTTAACATTTCGCTCATCAATTTATGGCCAATGGGCAACAATAGGTTCAAACAGTCACTTTTTTACATGCTGACAAATCAAACATGTAACCAACAATCGCAAAGGTAAGCCATCAAAATAGACATAAGTTATGCAGCTAGAAATGTGAAAAGAGGGTAATGGATGACTGAAATCATACTAAAGTATAAAAACTTTTTTTCCACTCTTGTTCGATGGATCTTGTTCGGAAGCCTTATTGGCATCATTGTGGGCTCGACAACAACTTTCCTTTTAGAGACAAACGATTATCTAGGAGAAGTGCGGGAAAAAAGGGATTGGCTTATTTTCCTTCTCCCTTTAGGGGGAGTGATCTTAGGGTACATCTATATGAACTATGGAAAGGTATGGCTGAATCACACATTACATGACACTGCTGAATTGAACAATCTAGTGATAGACGGGGTTCATGGCAAGAAAGTGGTCCCGCGGAGAATGGGACCTATCGTCTATTTGGGAACCTTCATAACAGTCTTTTTTGGCGGATCTACAGGAAGAGAAGGGGCGGCTGTCCAAATGGGAGGAAGCATCGCCGCAGCAGTACACAAGTTTTTTCGTTTAAACATATTCGACAGTAAAATGTTCATCATGAGCGGCATAAGCGCCGGGTTTGGCGCCGCCTTTGGAGCTCCCATAACAGGTACTGTTTTCGGAATGGAAATGGCTGCATTAGGAAAGCTCAAATTCGAAGCACTTGTTCCTTGCCTGGCGGCCAGCTTTGCCGGTCACTTTATGACTACAGCAGCCTGGGGGCATAAACACGAAGAATTTATGATACAAAGTGTGCCGCAGCTATCTGTTATGACGTTTATTAAAGTGATTCTCGCAGCTGTTATCTTCAGTTTATTAAGTGTTTTATACTGCCAAATGAGACACGGTATACAAACATTTTCTGAGAAGCTCTTCAATAAAAACCATATGAAGAGAGCCTTTGTTGGCGGAATCATCATTGTGGCCTTAACGCTAATAGCAGGTTCTCAAGATTATAATGGCCGCGGATTAGACATGCTGCAACAATCCTTTAAAGAAGAAGTGCCTCCTTTTGCCTTCCTCGCCAAACTGGTTTTTACAGCGGTTACGCTTGGAACCGGCTTTGTTGGCGGAGAAGCCATACCTTTATTTTTCATGGGGGCAACATTAGGAAACACCATACACACATTCATGGATTTACCCATGTCATTTCTCGCTGCATTGGGATTAATCGCTGTTTTTTGCGGAGGTGCCAATACCCCTTTAGCAGCCTTCCTATTGGCAATGGAGATGTTTCACGGAAAGGGGCTGGAATACTTTTTTGTTGCTTGTATCGTGAGTTATATATGTTCAGGACACCATGGACTATGGCCTTCACAAAAAATATACGAGCCTAAGAGCAGGTTATATCATATTCCTCACGGAGAAACCATTAAGAATGTTGAAAAGAAAAAGAAGTCTTAGACAGACTGGCAGAAATAAAGCAGCTTGCTGCATGTGGATTCCGCTTGAGACGATGAAGAATAGAATAAAAAATATAACCCACAATAAAAACAGCGCAGGAAGATATTGATTGGTTGAAAAGAGGGGATGTTTTTTGGATTTAAACTTCATATGGAAATCTATAGTAGTTGTGGCAGGAGGAGTTATTATTTTGCGGTTAGCTGGGAGAAAATCCGTTTCTCAGCTTACGGTAGCTCAGACTGTCATGATGATCGCTGTTGGATCATTAATTATTCAACCTGTTGGCAACAGGAACATTTGGATTACCATGCTGATTACGTTTTTAATGGTGCTCACGCTTCTTTTTATTGAATCTATCGTTATGAAATCAGATGCCCTTGAGACGTTTATTTATGGAAAATCATTGATCGTAGTCGAAAACGGAAAAGTGAATGAAAGGAATTTAAAAAAGCTGCGATTAACGGTTGATATGCTTGAAGTAAGACTGAGACAACAAAATATTCAGCACTTCGCTGATTTACAATGGGCTACAATTGAATCCAACGGCCAGTTAGGTTATATGTTAAAATCTGAAAAACAGTACGCCACGAAAGAAGATATTCAAATGCTAAAATCGCTGATTGAATCGCACCAATCTAAACCCTCCAACGAATCCGCAACACCTGCAAATAATATATTTACGGAAGTGAAAGATAGAAAGCATAAAGAAAAACCGAAAGACCATTTGGATTAGGATAAAGTGATAAGTGACTATGTCATCATAACCTTTTAACTCACTTCTCTCTTTTTTCTGAAGGAAAAAATGGAAGGCTGTCGAGAATTACTCGGCAGCCTTCATTGTCTTTACTTCTTCAAATCTTCAATTGAGTTAACGTTTTTCATATATTGAGGCACTACAAGGCCCATCTTCACGCCAGTCATACTGGTGCCAATATCGTCATATTTGCCCTTATACTTGGCAGCGTATGCTTTATGGGTATTCGGCAGCCATGCGGAAAGGGATGCATCCGCGCTTCCCGTCGCAATCGCGGTCCACATCGGGCCAGCCTCTACCTGAGTATACGTTACGTCATAGCCCAAGTCTTCAAAGACTTTGCCAACCACGTTTGTACTTGCAATCTCACTGTCCCACGCCACATAGGCAAGGTTGATTTTGTCTCCCTGCACCTTTTGAACGCCTTTTGTCCACTCCGCAATTTGATCTTTGTGGTTCTTCACATACTCAGCAGCGGCTTTGGCAGGTTTCTCGCCTTCTTCCACCTTGATCATGACTTCACCCATGTCGTCTTGCGTCCAGTGAAACTGGCTCAGAAGCTTAGCCGCATTCGGCTGTTCCTTACTGAAGCCTTTGCGTGTGATCGTATGGATTTCCTCTGCGCTGCCATAAGATTGTTTCGGATCATCGAGATATTTCAGCTTATATCTGGAGAACATCCAGTGCGGTGTCCATCCTGTAATGATAATCGGTTTCTTACGGTCGTATGACTTTTTGAGTGTCGCGGTCATCGCGGCGCTTGACGCCGTAATCAATGTCCAGTCGTTCAGGTCATAATCCTTCATCGCGCTGTCGGTCAGGGCCATAATCCCTGAACCGGGATCAATCCCGATGACGGTCTTATTCACCTGTTGAGCCGCGGTTGCATTTTCATCGCTTTCTGAACCGCAAGCCGCAAGTGAGAGCGCCAGCATGGCGGAAACGCCGATACCGATGATTTTTTTAAACATCAGGCATTCCCCCTGCTTTTCTTCTTCACTTTAATATTTTGAGTAATGCGGTCCAGCGTAATGGCAACAATCACGATGGCGATACCAGCCTCTACGCCGACCCCGGTTTTCAGCTGTGTAACGGCACTGTACACTTCAGAACCAAGTCCCGGTGCACCGACCATTGCGGCGATAACAACCATTGATAACGCAAGCATGATGCTTTGGTTGATCCCGGCCAGAATGGTTTTTGTCGCAAGCGGAAGCTGAACTTTAAACAAACGCTGAGCTGTCGTAGAACCGAACGCCTCAGTTGCTTCAATCAAGTCTGCCGGCACTTGCTTAATACCGAGAACAGTCATGCGGATTGTCGGCGGCATCGCGAAGATAACAGATGCAACAACACCCGGCACAACACCGATGTTGAAGAAGAAAATCGCCGGCAATAGATATACGAAAGCAGGCATTGTCTGCATTAAATCAAGAATAGGTGTTACAATACGGCGAACCGTTTCTTTCTGGGACGCCCAAACTCCGATCGGAACCCCGACCACAATCGAAATAATGACCGATGTCAGAACAAGCGCCAATGTTTGAAGCATTGGGTCCCAATATCCTAAATAATCAATCAAGAGGAAACCAATTAAGGTAAATAACGCAATTCCCCTTGTGCTGATCCACCACGCAAGTGCGGCGAAAATAATCGTTAACAAAATAGATGGGATAAATCCAAGTCCGCTGACAATTCCATTTACAAAAGCGGCAAGTCCGTTTGAGATGCCGTCGAAGAATCCGCCAAACGTCATCGTAATCCAGTCAACAAAACGGTCAATGATATCTGCTAAAGGTATTCTAGGCAGTCTATCCATCTTACTTCACCTCCTGTACAGAAGGATCTTGTGTTTGTTCGTCAGTGCCTTCAGCATTGATATACTCGTTATTGCCAGCAAGTGCGCCAATCAGTGCGCCTTTTACGACAATCCCTTTCATTCTTTGCTTCTCATCTGTTACCGCAATTGGAATATTTGCGTCAGAAACCACATCAAAAATCTCTGTCAGATACGTATCTTCTGGCACAGTCGTAAATTCTGTATTCAAGATATCTTGAAGTGACAAATCAGACTCAGCCGCTTTTTTCGCATCAGACGCATAGATAACACCTAACAATTTCTTTTGTTTATCCACTGCGTAAATCGAGGAGATGCCGAGATTTTTCATCAATGTCAAAGCTACGCGAGGCCCTTTATCAATCCGCACCGTTTCAGCGCGTTTCATAATATGGCCTGCTGTGAGGACTTTAGATAAATCAACATCCTCGACGAATTTCTCAACATATTCGTTAGATGGATTCATCAGGATTTCTTCAGGCGTCCCGATTTGAACAATGTTACCATCCTTCATGAGAACAATTCTGTCGCCGATCCGCAACGCTTCGTCCAAGTCGTGCGTAATAAAGATAATCGTTTTTCCGACATTATCGTGAAGATCAAGGAGCTCATCCTGCATATCTTTACGAATCAAAGGATCAAGCGCACTAAACGCTTCGTCCATCAGAAGGATGTCCGGATCATTCGTCAACGCGCGGGCAAGGCCGACACGCTGCTGCATTCCGCCGGAAAGCTGGTCAGGATATTGCTGTTCAAATCCTTCAAGCCCGACAAGCTTAAGGGACTCAAGCGCTTTTTGCTGACGCTCTTGTTTGTCTATACCTTGAAGCTCCAGCCCGTATTCCGTGTTTTCAAGTATCGTTCTGTGCGGGAATAGAGCGAACTTTTGGAAGACCATGCTGATTTTTTTCCGTCGGACTTCCCGGAGCTGTTCTTTAGACATATTTGTTATCATGTCACCATCAATGTAAATGTTTCCGGCAGTCGGTTCAATCAAACGGTTTAGCAGCCGCACTAATGTTGATTTACCGCTCCCTGATAGACCCATGATGACAAATATCTCACCATCATACACATCAAAATCTGCCTGATTTACCCCAACGGTTGATCCAGTCGCTTTCAGGATCTCTTTTTTTGTCTTTCCGTTGGCAAGCATTTGAGCTGCTTTCTTTGTTTGTTTCCCAAAAATTTTAGATACTTTCTCAACTTTTATCTTAATTGGTTTCTCATCTACACTCATATTTTCCCTCCATATTAAGCAATCTTTATAACCGTAACATTTATGTAACATTTCATACAAACAGCATATACTCTTTTATTCTGTATCATTTCTTTATATTCTTTATTATAGCTCTTTGACCTTATGAATACTCCTAAATACTCTTTAATCCTTGTTTATTAGTGCCTATTGCAGATAAAATTCAGGCTTTTTCTACTATTAAGCGCTTACAGTAAATTTATTTTGTTTTTTATTTCATGACTTCTGACACTCTGATTGGAAAAATAAGTTGATTGGTTTGCAGTTTCAAGACGAGAAACAGTAAAATGCTGTCTGATGAATCGAGACATGTTATTATTCGTACGCTTGATTACAACGGAAAAGAACTCGCTGACGTATGCATGCAGTATTGTTAAAAACACAGCATCATCCCCATGTGAGGCGGAGTGAACGGACCTCGGAAAAATTGGTAGGCGAAATAGGATTTCTCAACGCATATGTGTTTCATTGTGGCAATGCGGCTAGGAACCATCAATCAAAACATACAGCATTTTTTCTAGCTGCCAGACAACAGGAAAGAGGTTAAACGCCCCTCCGCAGCCCGGATGGAAATGTAAAAAAGCACCTCAGTCGCGAGGTGCTTTTCCTATTCAAGCTCAGTTTGTTTCGTTTCTTTTCCCATAATCAAAATACAAGCAACCGCGAGTAAGATTGCAATGCAAAAGATTGTAAAGATGACCGAAAAGGAAATATGGCGGGCTGCGAGCGTTCCAACGAGCAGCGGCCCGAGGATGCCCCCGATTCTTCCAAATGCCGCTGTCGTTCCTGAACCTGTGGCGCGAATCGCTGTCGGGTATTGCTCTGGGGTATAGGCATACAGGACGCCCCACGCACCAAGATTGAAAAACGATAACAGCATTCCGGCTGCAAGCAGAAGGCCTAAGGAATCCGCCGTGCCAAAGAAATAGGCGCTTCCTGCTGTTCCAATCAGGTAAAAGACCAGTATCCACTTCCGTCCCGCTTTTTCAATCAGCCACGCGGCAGAAAAATAGCCTGGAAGCTGAGCCAGCGTCATCAGAAGGACATATTCAAAGCTTTCAATCATGCTGAAACCTTTGAGCAGCATGACACTCGGCAGCCATAGGAACATGCCGTAATAAGAAAACACCACGCAAAACCAAACGATCGACAGCATCACGGTCGACCGTATATACCGTTTTGCCCAAACGCTTTTTACATTCTCCCATACCGATGTCTTTTTGGCTGAAAGCGACTCATATTTTGGCGAATCAGGCAGACTCGTCCGCAGGTACAGAGCGTAAAAAGCCGTCAGTGACGTCAACAGCAGGGCGGCCTGCCAGCCGAAGCTCGGGATCACAAAGTAAGAAATGAGTGCTGCTACGAGCCACCCTACTGCCCAAAAGCTTTCCAGAAGCACAATCACTCTGCCCCGCTTTTCAGGCGCAACCGCTTCGGACACAAGTGTTGAAGCGACTGGCAGTTCGCCGCCAAGCCCCATTCCAATAACAAAACGCAGAATGAGAAATGCCGATAAGCTTGTCACAAAAGCTGAAATGCCGCTTCCGATGGAAAAGCACAAAAGGGTAATGATAAACACTTTTTTTCGGCCAATTCGATCAGCCAGCAGCCCAAATAAAAACGCACCCGCAGCCATGCCGATGGAATTGACGCTTCCGATCCATTTCATTTCTTCGGGCGACAAATTCCACTCCACGTGAAGCGCAGCGATAATAAACGATAATATTCCGACATCCATTGCATCAAACAGCCACCCCAAACCGGCGACGCCCAGCAGTTTTCGCTGGGATATAGGCTGTTGTTTTCCCATTGCCAACACCTCTGATATGCAAAATCATTACCGTTTAAGTTTACACCTGTCTTTACACATTGTCATTATTTAATTGATGTAAAAGAAAAATCCCCGCTTATATTTCACAAGCGGGGGGCTTTTTATTGCTGCAATGCTGCTTTTTTAATATTATGCTGAAGCTCGGCAATTCGTCTTGCACCATCTTCGCGGAGGCGTTTGTTTTCTTCTTCGATTTGTTTTGTTTCCTGCATGCCGCTGACGATCGTATTCCAAGACGATTCGATCGTTTCAATATCAATGCTTGGTCTGCCGGCCATTCTGGCTATTTCAACACTCTGGCTCGAAATGTTTTCCGCATTTCGTTTCAGCATCTCGTTTGTCCGGCGGTCAAGCTCGCTCATGGAGTCAGCCACAAGTTTTTGGCGTTTCACGGTGACAGCCTGAATAATGCCATTTTTGAAAATCGGAATGGTGATGATGAAAGCGGAGTTAATTTTTCCGATCAGCTTCGCATTACCGCGCTGAAGAAGACGGATTTGCGGCGCAGTTTGAAGCGCCACCATTCGCGCCATATCAAGGTCGTATACCCGCTCTTCAAGCGCCTGAATGCCGTTGCGGAGCGTATCAAGCTGCATTTGCGCAAGCTGATTTCCGCTGGCCGCTTTTTCTTCATATGAAGGGAGAATGGACTGCATTTCTTCCAGCTTCATTTGTCCGGCAACAACGTACTTTTCAAGCTCCATATAGTAATTAATATTGTTTTCATACATTTCATCAAGCGTATAGTTTGTTTTGGTCATCTCATCTTTATATTTAGAAATCTCAACGTTGATTTTTTCAATTTCTCCGCCGAGCGTCTGGTACTTTTTAAAGATTTTCTCAATCATGCTGCCGCCGCGTTTGAAAATTTTAGCCATTAGTCCCTTTGGCTCGTCAAAATCGTTTTTGTCAAAACGGTCCATGATTTTTCCAAGCTGGGTCAGCATCGTGCCTGAGTCTGTCACGCTTGTTGTTTTCATCATCCCTAAGATGCGGTCGGAGAACTTGGAAATTTCAACGGCCGGCTCCTTTCCATACTCAAGCAGCTCCATTTGATTTTTCACGTCAATTTGTTGGACTAGCCGCCTCACCTCTGGTTCCTGGCGGAGCTGGAGACGGATATCGTCAGCTTTTTGCTGGGAAATTTCTTCGTTTTTATCGAGAACAAGCGGGTTATGGTTATCTGTTGTCATGCTTTTCTTCTCTCCTTACTTTTGGGTAATCGTTCTGAACAGCCTTTTGACTAGGGAAGGCTCCTTATACTCCTGCTGAAACACCATGTCATCCAGCCAGTGGATATCATACTGATCCTCTTCAATAAAATGCTCAATGTCTTGGTGGCCGGGAGGATTATACATGATGATATCGATTCCGATTTCATTCAGAAACAGCAGGGCCGCGGCATCTGAACGCGTGAGCCCGCCGCTCATTTCCGTATGATATACAACAAGTTTCGGAACGGTTTGCGCATAGTCGAACGTTTGAATCAATTTCAGCAGCTTGGCAGGCAAGTTTGTTGTTTGTTTAAACAAGTAAATTTGAACATCCTTGACTTGTTCTTGATGCATAGCCTTAAGCCGCGGGTGCCTGCACATTCTCGAAATCGTTTTGGCAATGGCGGCCTGAATGCCCGCCGGAAGCTGCTTGTACTGCCACACATTGCTTGCCATCAGCTTGTCCGGATCAATGTTCCCTTCATGGTCAAGGGCGTGGCTGTAATGAAATTGATAGTTCGATTTGATGTCTTCTGTAAACGGAAAGCTTCTGATCATTTCTGTTTCCTGATAATCGGCTAATGTATGAAGCCTGTTCCAATATTCTTTATTGTCTTTCGACACGCCCATGATTTTGGCGAATACATTTGGAATCTCGATGGAATGTTTATCGGCTTTGAAATTCGGCCGAATAAAGGCGCGCTCTTTCGCGATTAAAAACAATTCATCATAGGTCGTTTTCAGCGTAACAGACATCGGTGTGTGATCCCTGAACTGCCACGGCTTGTACAACATGGATTCCTCGTGATTCAGCACATGTTCAAATTCCTTTGTTGAGCGGTAGGCTACTGTTGATTTCCGGTCTGGTTTTTCTTTCGGAAACGGCTGAAGCTCCGAAACATCTGGGAGTTTTTCCGTAAAGCTAAGCTCCTGCTTCGGATCGACAAGCGCCAGCTGATCGGTTCCCGCCGGATGGAACAATAGGACATCGCAGCCGACTAACATCAGATAATATAAAAAATAGAGCTGGCTCTTCGTTGCGTCTCCGTACCAAACAACTTTTGGCATCTCCCGTTCTATATCGGTTTTTTCCAGCCAAGGATTCAGGTGATTCAACGAAAACTTCGAGACATCAAGCAGCACTCTCCGAAAATCAGGATGATTCAGCCCCTGCTCATGATTGTCTGCAAAGATATGTAAAAGCGTTATCAATGCTTTTCTCAAATGGCGGTGCATGAGCGGATTCGAATGCTTCGCAATCAGCTGCTCCCCGTCCAAAAAGGCGACAAAGCGGCTGACCGACAGTCCTTTTTCTTTCTGGTTGATAGAATGAATATGCTGAAGCGCCTGAAACGTTTCCGGCGCGATTGTTTTATCAAGCGTTTCACTCAGAATGGCAATGCGATTGTTTACGGACAGTTCATACAGCTCGTTATAATAGTCCGTCTCATCAATTGGAGTGCCCAGTATTTGCCCGGCAAGGCGGGAAAACGAAAGGCCTTGGCCTGTTTTAAAGTGCTCACGCTCCGGCAATGGCTGAAACAGCACGCTTTTCCAATCCCCATCATCTGGAAACGCTTTATGAATGGTGAGTTCTTCTTGTCTCATCATATCCTCCTTTCTGGTTTGTTTGTATGCACTATACTTGTTTTATTCGGGTGATTCGGGATAAAACAGCTGCTGTGATTTCTTCACCTGCCATCATGCCGCTTGCTTCCGTTTTGCGTAATTCCGGACAGTGGCACAGCACCTCCCCATGAGCGGGTGCGATGCCGAAATCAGCTTCCTGAATCAGTTCAAGATCCAGCAGCGAATCTCCCGCTGTATAGATTTCATCAATTGAAAGCTTCGATTTCAGATATTCGACCGCCTTCCATTTATTAAGCGACTTCGGAATAAAGTACAGCTTTCGCCCCTGCAGGGATACTTGCCAGCCTCTTTCAGCCCCCCACTCCTTCACAGCGGCGGGATCGATTCGGGCTATTTTCGCTTCGTTCAAGATAAGATAAACAAAATAATGATGTGCCGTTCGGGTTCTTTCAACCGCTTGCGCTACAGACAGACTTGCGATTTCTCTCAACATAGCCTCAATCGGCAGACACGATGCGAGCTGCTCTTTTATGAACTCGTCCCACTCTTTCAGAGGCTGGCCATCCTTTAAAATACAGCCGCCATTCGTAGTTACAGCATATTCGGGCACAATGTCCTGCTGAAAACAAACAATTCTCTTGTACTGCTCATTTGTGCGTGTGGTGACAGGAATAAAATAGTGATCCTTTTGAATTTGCCTTAAATGTTCTTTTGTCACTCCCGAGATGTAAGAGAGGTCACGGCCGTTCAATGTTTCGATCAGCTCAACTCCCGCTTCCTTATCTGGAATGCCGATCATGCGCCTTGAGTATATTAATGTTCTGTCTAAATCACTGGCGAATGCGTTCATAAACTTTTCTCCGCCGGCCGAATCAGCCCGCAGCAGCGATAGGACATATCCTTGTATTCTTCCACAGGCACGCCTCGATCCTTCGCAAGCAATAAAATATGCCGCAATGCTTCCTCAGCACCCGGCTGAATGAGTATTTTCCAAGGCACCCTTCGCAAAAGCACGCGGGTCGTTTCCCCAACACCCGGCTTAATCAAGTTTGTGTTGCTGATGCCGAATTGCTTTTGGATGGTCTCAATGGAAGCTAGACCGCTCCAATCTGGTTTCACACGATCGTTTTGCAACCTAAGCGCCAAACGTTCCGCTTCGTTATAAATAGACGGAAATTGCTCCGCTATTGTTTCAATGTAGATATTCGTGACATCCTCTTCGCTGAGCTCTTTGTAATATTTCGCCCCGTGAAAGTCAGACGGCCCGATCCACGTTTCATTTAGAACTGTGCGGCTGACAAGTCCTGATACAGTAGAATTCAAGCAAGCGCTCGGAATCAGAAAGTCTTCCTTCGTTCCATAGATGTCCGCGCAATGCCCCGGATCGGCAAGCACCGCAATTTCAGAGGACAGCCTTGCTCCGAAGCGTTGATTAAACCGTTTTACAGAGCGAATCAGTTCTTTCGTGATGGCGCCTTTGCCTGTCCATCCGTCGATAAACGCAATCTTGCCCTCCGGATGATGCTTCAATAGATAATGCAACGCATTTTCATCAATTCCCCTGTCCCGAATGATAGAGATGCTGTAATGCGGCAGCGAGACATGGTACTTCACCTTGATATAACGTTTGATCAAAACACCAATCGGCGTGCCTGCTCTAGCCAAACTGCACAAAACCGCATCTTTCCCGCTTTTTTTATAAATCTGCTCCGCAACGACTCCCGTTGCTAATGCGACCTTCTGTTTGCTGTCTTCCAGCGAGGCATAAAACAGTTTCATGTATTCATCTGTCGGCTTGTATTCGATTGGCAGCATTTCTGAATAATGGATGCCGCTTTGAATTGACTTCTCCCGTTCTTCCGTGCTTTTTTCGATGGATACAGCGGACAAGTCTTTTAATAGAAAGGTCACATCTTCTTCCGGATAGCTCCCAATACGTTCAATAACATCTTTCAAATCAGATCCACGCCTTTCCTGAGAAAGTGACAATGTGGATATGAGGCACTTCTTTTTCTTTAAACATATCAAAAATCGGCTGTAACGCCTCATCCGAAACGTCCTTCTCAAGACAGAAAAAGACTTCGTCATACGCTCCGGCAGGAAGGTTATAGACAAAATGGCGGACCTCTTCATCTTCCGGATTCATAAATGAATAACCGTTTTGCACGGCATAGCCTTGTTTCGCAACCGGGTGAATCGGGCTGCGCGTGGTAGAGTGATAGGAAACCGAACCGCCAAGTGTTGAGGCGATTTTCATTGGCAGATACATCAGCTCTCCCGTTCCAAGCACGAGCGTTCTTTTGCCCTTCCGATATTGTTCCATGTAAAGCGCTGCTTGTCGGCAGGCTTCGTGAACAGCCTTTCGCTCAGACGGTTTTACACCGAATCGCCCTGTTTCTTTCACGTAAGAATGAGTGTTTGCGGATAGTTCCGGCTGATAAGGAACGGATGTGAAGAAACCCGATAGATCAATGTTCGTTCTGTTTATCGCAGTTCCTTGCAGCTTCGGGCTGTAGTTGTAGGAGGACTCGGACAATGGCACACCCTTAAAGGAAATCCGCCCTGATAATAAAGCAACGGTTGAAATCGTGACGCCTAATTCTCGTTCAGCCTCTGCATATGCCTTCTTATGCTCCTCCGTCCTCCAGTCCAATAAAGACAGGACAGCGTATTCTTTGCGCGGAAATTTGGATTGGATATCCCGAATCATATGTAATGCGGTTTTTCCTGTCGTGATTTCATCATCTACAAGAAGAATCGGACAGCTGTTGTTTATCATATCAGGCTCTGCGTAACACAGCTGATCAGTGGCATGGGAATGCTCTTCCACAAATGTGATCGAAGGCTCTGTGTTTCGAATCTGTTCACGGGTCGTATGGACAAATGACGCATGTTCAATGCAATCATAAACCGCGTGTCCAAGCGCCGTCGCCGTTTCCGCAAACCCGATAACAAGCGGTGCTTCGTTCAATGTAACACGGTGCTTTTGCAGCGTTTGATAAGCAGCTTGAAGCTTGCTTTCCTCTTCTGAAAGAAATCCGTTCAAAATCTCGTTTTTTTCCTTTATCTCCTGTCCGGTTTTCCGTTCGGCGTACTCCAAAGCAAGCAGCCCGGACGCTAAAAGCGGCTTCAGCGGGTGAACCGGAATATGTTTGCCCAGCACTTTGCTGACAAATAAAAAGCCCCTTTTTTTATTCACTCTGGCGGCCATCTCAAATAATGCTTGTTCAGGTATGAAAAGCGGGTTGTCTGTGACCGACAGATCAACCGCCATATTGTCCAATATTTGAAGGGTTTTGCTGTTCATTGAGCAAATCGGTGAAAGATCGGTTTTCATGATACACCCCATAAATTTCTGATTTTAATAAGATTTTTTCAGCCCATTTCATATGAGGCTTGATTTCATTCATTTTGTTAGAAAAATGGCTTTTCATCACGCCGATTGAACCGTTTCCGTGATGAATAATGCTTGACGCATCGAGATAGTCTTCCTTTGTTACGACATACAGGCTGTTCACAATTTTGAGATGGGTCGGATGGATGACCGTTTTTCCGTGGATGCCGTTGGCGATGTCAAGTTCGGTCTCTTTCACCAAACCTTTTATATAATCATTCAGCTCAACTGGCTGGTGTGCCGAAAGCAGATGCGGCTTTTGCGGTGCCTGAAAATACTCCCATACAGGGCCAGAAATGACGAACTCCCGGCCGAAGTAATTGATGATATCTGACATAAAGTCCGCAATCATGCGGATATCATAAATCGTTTGCTTCGGCTTTCTTCTGATGCCGTATAATCCGCATAAATCAGTCGCACCGATCCGCACATTTAAGATCAAATCCTGATGCTGATGCAAAACCATACTCAGTTCAGACAAAGCAGCAGCTCTAGTCTCTTTCATTAACAAATCGGGTGTTTCCAATATCGGCATGCCGTAAAGCGGCACCATCATGCGACTCGATATGTCTTCAAGTGCTTCAACATAGTCACTGGCGTTTTTTGCTGAGAATTTTGGGAACACAAATCCGGTTAACAAATGGAGTGCAGGCCTCAGGGTATCGGCTAATTGCAGCATCTGTTTCGGAGACCGTACACGCACAAACATAAATGGGAGATGGTCCGGCTTTATCGTGCGGTGCTGGATCGCCTGCTCGATCAACCCTAATTGATGGCTCACATTATGTTCAGCCCGCTTGACCTCATGATCTCCAATCGCATCCTCCAGACAGAAAACAATAGATGATATATCCTCATATTTGCGCTTTGTTATCACCGCCGCTATGTCCGGGCGGGTTGCCGGCATATATAATACGGCCCCCAGTGCGTGCTCAAGCAGCTTTTTAGGCGACTCTTTCGTGACCTGTTTCGGCGCTTGATAAAATACATTTTCTTCTTGATGTGTTGATAAATAGTGAAAATACCGCACACACGTCACCTCTTTTCTGTAACAAAAAAGGAAGGACATCAACCTCCCTCCTTGTTTTGTTTTATTCTTCTTTTGACGCGGCTGTTTGTTCGCGCACTTGCTTTTGTTTGTTGATATAGTGAATGATGAATGTAATGGCAAAAGCAGCGATAATGATAATGAAGAATACAGAGTGCGGCATTTCATAATGGAAGGCACTCCCCGCCATTTTCAGCGCGATAATACCGATTAATACGAATGCTGTATTTTCCAGCTCAGGAATTTTATCAATCAGTACAAGGAAGACTTTTGCCACTGTACGCATCATTAAAATACCAAGCATACCACCGACCAAAAGCACCCATACTTTTTCTGAAACCGCAAACGCGGCCAGGATGCTGTCCACAGAGAAGGCAAGATCCATCAATTCAACTGAAATAACAGTCGCCCAGAAGATACCGAACGTGCGGACCATCCAAGAATTTTTCTTCATGCCGTCCGTTTCATCTTCTTTTTCACCGATCCAGAAATGCTTAATGACGAGCCAAGCGAGATAAAGCGCGCCGAGCACCTTGATCCACCAAAACTTAATGAGGAGCATACCGAGCCCGATAAAAATAAACCTGAATATATAAGCTCCAAATAAACCATACGTTAACGCTTTTTTTCGCTGTTTTTCCGGCAGGTGCTTGACCATCACCGCAAGAACAAGCGCATTATCGGCCGACAAGAGGCCTTCCAAAACAACAAGGGAACCGATCAGACCCCAGGAAACAGGATCTGACAGCACTTCCCCCCACATTTTCCAATCGAAAAATGAAGCATACGTAGACATGATATGATGTAAAAAGTCCAAGTTTTTTCCTCCTTTTAATTGAAAACGGTGACGTCTCTATTTGTCACTCGCTTACACTTGCAAACCGTAATTCCGGCACAACGCAGCCAGCCCGCCGGAAAAACCGCTGCCGATCGCATTGAATTTCCACTCGCCGCCGTGTCTGTAAAGCTCACAAACGACAACAGCTGTTTCAATAGAAAAATCCTCTCCCAAATCGAAGCGAAGAAGTTCATTCTGCGTCTCCTCGTCCACAATGCGCACAAATGCATTGGAAACTTGTCCAAAGTTTTGGCTGCGTGCTTCGGCGTCGTGGATGGTCACTGTGATCCCGATTTTCTCAATGTGAGCAGGGATTTTTGAAAAATCAACGATAATCTGCTCATCATCTCCGTCACCCTCACCCGTGCGGTTGTCACCCGTATGGATGACACCGCCGCTCGGATGCTCAAGGTTATTATAGAAGACGAAATCGAGATCATTCACGCAGTTGTCATGCGCATCAACTAAAAAAGCTGAAGCATCCAGGTCAAAATCGTGTCCGCCGGAGTACTTGTTTGTGTCCCAGCCTAAGCCGATCACCGCTTTTGCGAGTCCCGGATTTGTTTTCGTTAAGTCAATGCGCTGTCCTTTTGATAATTGAATGGCCATACTGCCTCTCTCCTTTCTGCTCTTCGTATTTGTCTTAACCGATTTGCAAACCGTAGTCTGTTGCGATGCGGGCAAGGCCGCCTTGGTAGCCTGAGCCGATCGCCGAAAATTTCCACTCGCCGTTATGTCTGTAAAGCTCCCCTGCAATGATTGCTGTTTCAATAGAGAAATCTTCCGCAAGGTCGTAACGGATGAGCTCTTCATTTGTTTCTTCATTTACGATGCGAACGAACGTGTTTGATACTTGTCCAAAGTTTTGGCTGCGTGCTTCCGCTTCGTGAATGGTGATCACAAATGAGATTTTTTCAATATTAGCGGGCACAGCGCTGAGATTCACTTTGACATTCTCGTCGTCGCCTTCTCCAGCACCTGTCAGGTTATCGCCTGAATGGACGACTGAACCATTGCCTCCTTCAAGCTGGTTGTAGAAAATAAAATCATTTGGAGACGCGCATTTGCCCGCAGCGTCTAACAGAAACACACTAGAGTCAAGGTCGAAGTCATGTCCGCCGTCATACTTATTCGTATCCCAGCCTAAACCGACAACGACCTTTGAAAGTCCCGGATTTGTTTTTGTTAAATCTACTTTTTGTCCTTTTGCCAATGAAATTGCCATGTTTCATCCACTCCTTTTTTCTTTTATACGTATCGGCTGATAATATCTTCTAATCTCGTATCGTTTGTGCCTTCACCGATCGCCGCGAATTTCCACTCGCCGTCCTGGCGGTAGATTTCAGCCGTAATCAGGCTTGTTCTGCCGGCATAGTTGTCTTTTAAATTGTATTTGAGCATTTCTTCATTTTTAGATTGATTGACCACACGGATAAACGCATTTTGAATCATGCCGAAATCTTGTTTTCTTCTGACACAATCGTAAATATTAACGACAAATACAAGCCTGTCGATATTTGCAGGCACTTTCCCCAAATCTATCATAATTTGTTCGTCATCACCCGCACCGTCGCCTGTCAGGTTATCGCCTGTGTGTTTGACACCGCCGCAGCGGCTTTTCAGGTTGCCGAAATAGATGATATTTTTCTTATCGGTGAATTTGCCGTTTTCCAGCATCAATACTGAAGCGTCACAGTCGATATTGGGTCCGCCCCCGCCGAGCAGCTTTCCGAAAAAACCGCCTCCGCCGGATGAAACCGGGTCCCAGCCGAGACCGACCATCAATTTTGATAAGCCCGCTTTTCCTTTTGTTAAATCAATACGCTGACCTTTTTCTAAAGAAATCGCCACACGATTCACTCCTAATCATCAAGATGTGAATATAGTCACATTTATTTTTACGTACAAAGGGAAGATGAGTATGCCGTAAATTATTAATAGATACGTTTGTTATTATAGCAAAGTTTCATAAAAGTTAAGAATAATTGACGAAAATCCTCGAAAAAAACTTCCATATTTGATGTGTTTTTTGCAAATCATATGAATTGTGATTCTAAAACAAACCATTTGACGTGAGCGAGTCATTTTGCCTATTCTTGTGTCACATTCTAAAAAACAGACAGAAAGGAAGCGGCCTTTTGATTCATTTCAGCATACTTGACCAGGCACCTGTTTCTAAAGGAGAAAGCCCTGTGACAACTCTTCAGCATTCGGTTGAGCTGGCCGGATTAAGCGAACAGTGGGGATATAAGCGTTATTGGTTTGCCGAACATCACAGCACGAAAGGACTAGCAAGCACAGCGCCTGAAATCATGATCGCCCGCATCGCGGCACAGACAAACACGATTCGTGTCGGATCAGGCGGCGTGCTGCTGCCCCAGTACAGCCCGTTTAAGGTGGCCGAAACCTTTCGCCAGCTTGAAGCACTGTATCCAAACCGGATTGACCTCGGTGTCGGGCGTTCTCCCGGAGGCACGACAAAAACCCGTCTTGCGCTAACGGACGGGGTGAAAAAAAGCTTAACCGATTTCAACAGACAACTGCAGGATGTCTCTTATTTTCTCACAGATTCGCTTCCTGGCGGGCATCCGTATGCCGGAATCAAAGCGGCGCCTCTTGTTGACACCGCACCGGAGCTATGGGTGCTCGGTCTCGGAGAAAACAGCGCAAGGCGCGCGGCGCATCAGGGGATTGGATATGTATTTGGGCATTTCATTAATCCCGAGCGAGGAGAAAATGCGTTTCACATCTATCGGGAAAGCTTTCGGCCGTCAGCTCACTTCTCGTCTCCGGCCGCACTGTTTACGATTTTTGTCATTTGCGCAAAAACAGATGAAGAGGCAGAAGAGCTGGCGTTAAGCCAGGATTTATGGCTACTTCGCGTCGGAAAAGGCTTGGACAGCCGCGTGCCGAGCATCGAGGAAGCAAAAACGCATTCCTACACAGAGTCCGATAAAAAGCTCATAGAAGAAAACAGAAAGCGAATGGTGATCGGTTCCCCAAACACTGTCAAACAGCAGCTTTTAGAGCTTACAGACCGCTATGAAACAAATGAAATCATGGTTCTGTGCAATGTGTTTGATTTCGAGGCGAAAAAGGAATCATATGAGCGGCTTGCCGGGCTGTTTCTCTAAAAAAAGCAGTTTTTCCAATGGAAAAACTGCTTTTTGCGTTACCCGCGGCTTTTTTTGCGCAGGGTTTCTTTTTTCATAAACATCCAAACGCCCTGAACCACAAATCCAATCAAAAGCAGCACGATCAAAAGCAGGGTAATAGACGGCCCTGGCGGCGTTCCGAGCTGATAAGATGATGTCAGTCCCATAAATACGCTGAATAGCGAAATGAGCACCGCCGTAATAAATACCCACTTGAAGCCTTTTGCAATTCTGATAGCGAATGCTGCCGGCAATACGAGCAGGGCTGATACAAGAAGGACCCCAATGATCGGAATAATGACCGAAATCGCAAGCCCTGTCACGATACTGAATGACATCGACAGAACGTTTGTATTGATTCCTGATGTTTTTGCTGTTGCTTCATCAAACGTCAGCAGGTAGAGCGGCCTTTTGAGTACGATAAAATATAGCAGAATCAGCAGTGTAATGATGCCGATAATGTAGACCTGCTGCTGGTTGACTGTCACGAGCGATCCAAATAGATATTGATCGATGCTCATAGTGGCGGCGCCTTTTGAGAGGCTGATTAAAAACATCGCGAAGGACAAACCAGCCGCCATTAAGATGGCAATGGACACTTCTGAATATGTCCGGTACGCCCGCCGCATGTATTCGATTCCGATTGCGCCGATGGTTACGACGACGATGCTCGCCGCGGTAATATTGGTGCTAAGGAAAAAGCCGATGGCCACACCCGACAATGAAATATGTGAAAGTGTGTCAGCCATTAAGGCCTGTCTTCTGAGAACGAGATACACTCCTAGTATCGGAGCCATGATGGCGATCATGCCGCCTGCTAGAAAAGCTCGTCGCATGAATTCCAAGTCAAACATTTCCATCCGCCTTTTTCTCCTCTCTCTAATCGAATCACTTTATCTAAAAATTGCTGTACTTCATTTTGTTCGTGAGTAACCATTACCACTGTGCGATTGTGATTTTTCACGAGATGGTGCATAAATTCGTAAAATCCTTTTCTGCTGTCGTAGTCAACGGCTGTTGTCGGTTCGTCCAGCATTAAGAGATCCGGATTGCTGGCAAGCATTCTCGCAATACAGATTTTCTGCTTCTGTCCGCCTGATAGGTCGCCGATTTTCCGATAGCGCAGCTCCCACATTTCCACCATTTTCAATGCTTTTTCCACTTCGATATGATCTTCTTCATTTAAACGTTTGAACCATTTCCCTTTTGTATAGCGGCCTGACTGCACAAGCTCCAGCACCGTGCTCGGAAAGCCGGCATTAAATGAGGAAATTTGCTGCGGCACATACCCGATGGTCAGGCGTTTTCCTTCTGCATTCTTTTTGCTGATCGTCACTGTGCCTTCCCACGGTTTCAGCATGCCGAGCATTACTTTCATAAGCGTCGATTTAGCGGCGCCGTTTGGGCCCGTGATGCCGACAAACTCACCGCTTTCTATATCAAGTGATACTTTATCCAAAACAGGCGTATGGGAATAGCCGAAAACGATATCTTTCAATGAGACGAGATTCATGTCAATCTTCCTTTCTCACAAAGAAATAGTGTGCACCCTCCGGCGCACACTATCTTATGATTAATCTAATAGTGAATCTTTCAGGGCATCGAGGTTTTGTTTCATAATGTCGATATACCCTAACCCTTTATCTTGTTCTTCCTTACTTAAGCCTTCCAGTGTATTCAACACTTCAGTCTTCGCGCCAAGTTCATTGGCCAGCGTATCTGCTACTTTGGAGGATGCAGCCTCTTCAAAGTAAATGACATTGATGTCATGTTCTTTGGCATACGTTTTTAATTTCGCTAAGTCGGCTGCGCTCGGTTCTTGGTTAGGCGAAAGGCCTGCAATCGGAACCTGCTTCAAACCGTATTCTTTTGCCAAATAGCTAAAAGCTGTATGCTGTGTGATGAATTCTTTCTTCGCCGCTTTTTTTACGGTTGTACGATATAGTTTATCAAGATCCTGCAGTTTTGCAATATATTCTTTACTATTTTTCTCATAGTATTCTTTGTTATCCGGGTCCTGCTTGACAATTTGCGCCGTAATATTTTTTACTTCTTGCTGCGCAAGAACAGGGCTGAGCCATACGTGAGGGTCCATTTCATGGCTGTGGCTGTGCTCATGCTCCTCGTGGTCTCCGTGCTCTTCGTGCTCACCATGCTCTTCATGCTCTTCATGCTCTTCGTGTTCTTCTTCAGAGCCTTCCATTAAATCAATGCCTTTGCTCGCATTAACGAAAACGGCATGGTCTTGGCCCATGCTTTTTTCAGCGGACGGAACCCAAGTTTCCATGTATTCACTATTATAAACGAACAAATCAGCATCCTGAATGTTGGCAATGTCTTTCGGTGTCGGTTCCCAATCATGCGGTTCAATGGATGATGGAATGAGCAAGTCAACCTCAGCTTTGTCTTTTACGATTTGTTTTGTAAAATCATACATCGGGTAGAAGGTTGTGGCAATGTGCAGTTTATCACTCTTTGAATCCGCCGCCCCTTTTGATGATGAGGTATTGCCGCATGCTGCTACCAATAAAAAGCATGCTGCCATCACAAACAAGCCGCTCCATTTTTTAAACATATCTTATATCCCCTCTTTTTCAGTAACTTTAAATCAAAATGATAACGATTTTGTAATCCTCTATCATAATAAACCGAAGTCATTCCGTTTTGCAAGCGTAAATTTCATTTTGATGTTATTCTTTCCGTCTATAGCGCTACTATATGTACGTAAAAAACCCGGCTGAAAATGCCGGGCTGAGTCATTTGATTGAATTGTCCAGAAGATACACCCTGCTTTCATAAGGCTGAAACACCATTTCATCAGCAAGGTCACCGTTGTTTTTATAGTTGCTGAGAAGCAGGGAGGCCTGAAACTTGCCGCAGCTCTTAGGCCACCTGAAAACAGCTTGCTCTTTTGAAAAGTTATTCACGGACAAGAGCTGTTGTTTGCCATTTTCTCTAATGTACACAAACAGCTGCGGATCATCCGGAAGCAAAAGTTCATAGCTTCCTTTGATGAGATCAGCGTACTGCTTTCTCAGGCTGATCAGCTTTTTATAATAGGTTAAGATGGAATCAGGGTCTGCCTGGGCTTCCTCCACATTGATGGACGCAAAGTTCGGGTTGACCTTCAGCCAAGGTGTGCCGTCAGTAAATCCGGCATTTTTGCCGCTGCTCCACTGCATTGGCGTCCGGGCGTGATCCCGGCTTTTGGCTAAAATTGACCTCATCACTTCTTCTTGATCATAGCCTTGTTCAAACACCCGTTTATGATACATATTGATCGTTTGGATATCTTTGTAATCCTCAATCCGGGTAAACGGCGCGTTTGTCATCCCGATTTCTTCTCCCTGATAAATATACGGCGTTCCCTTCATGAGATAAAGAACGGTGGCGAGCATTTTCGCGGATGCTTTACGGTATTCCCGATCGTCTCCAAATCTGGACACAATCCGGGGCTGGTCATGGTTGCACCAATACAAGGTATTCCAGCCTTCATGTTCAAGCTTCTTTTGCCATGTGGTCAAAACCGACTTTAAATCAGAAAGCTCAAGGGGCTTCAGATCCCAATGTTCTTTTCCGGGCTGCTGGTCAAGCTCCATATGCTGAAAGTGAAAAATCATATTCAGCTCATGCTTATCAGTCCCCGTATATTTCAGTCCTTCCTCCGGTGTGACACTGCCAACCTCCCCGACAGACATCACATCGTACCGGGAAAATACTTCATCTGTCATTTCTTTTAAATAGTCATGAATTCGTTCGCCATTTGGCTGGAAAGGCTGCGGCTCTGCCTGCTGATTGAGATAGTCCTCATACGAAGGAAGATATTCTTTCTTCGAAATGAGATGGAGCTGATCAATGCGCAACCCGTCGACCCCTTTATCAAGCCAAAATCTCATCATGTCAAACACCGCTTGGCGCACCTCGGGATGTTCCCAATTTAAATCAGCTTGTTTGACGGCATTCATGTGGAGATAATATTCTCCCGTATGCTCCTCGTATTGCCAGACCGAGCATCCGTAGTCAGACACCCAGTCCGTCGGCGGGCCGTTCTTTATGCCGGGGCGCCAATAGTAATAGCTGCGGTATTTGCTGTTTTTGTCCAGCTCAGCTTCTTTAAACCAAGGATGCTCCACCGAAGTATGGTTTAACACAAAATCCATCACCAGCTTTAATCCGCGCTGGTGCACCTGGTCAAGCAGCTCGTGAAAATCGTCCATCGTTCCATATGAATCCATAATCGTCCTATGGTCCGTCACATCATAGCCGAAATCAACATTCGGAGAAGGATAAATCGGGCAAATCCAAATCACGTCTGCTCCGAGTTCCTTTATGTAATCAAGGCGGGAAATCAATCCCCGCAAGTCCCCAATTCCATCTCCATTGCTGTCTTGAAAGCTTCTCGGATAAATTTGATAGACCACCGCATCCTTCCACCAGTCTGTTTTCATCCCGCAATCCCCCTGTTTTATTCTATTCAAACTGAGACGGATAGAGTGTCATCCCGCCGTCGACGAAGAGTGTGGTGCCCGTTACATAACTCGCTTCCTCAGATACGAGCCAAGCCGCTGCTGCCGCCACTTCTTCCGGCTTTCCGAAAGCGTTCATCGGAATTTTTTTCAGCTGTTTTTGCCTGTTTTCTTCTTCTTTTGTATCAATATTTGATTCTGTCGCTATAGTGCCGGGCGCTATCGCGTTGACGCGGATTCCTTTATCCGCATAATTGAGTGCCAGCGTTTCTGTCATCATCTTGATGCCGCCTTTGGATGTGGAATACTGAACGTTTACGGGGCGCGGGATCTGCTGGTGAACGCTCGAGATATTCAGTACATTGCCTTTGATGTTGTTTTTCATCATGTGGCTAAGCGCTGCTTTGGCTCCCAGAAAGGTTCCTGTAACGTTGACATCAATGACTCTTTGCCAATCTTCAAGACTCATCTTATGCGGCATAGCCTCCGTGCCGTTAAAACCCGAGTTGTTCACCATGACATCGAGCGTGCCGAAATGCTCTAAAGCGGTGTCCATGAGCGCCTGAATCCCTTCTTCTTTTGATACATCCGCCTCAACTGCGACAGCTTTCCCTCCGTTATCCTTAATGATGTCCACCGTTTCATCGGCACCAGAAGGGTCACTGTGGTAGTTCACAACAACATTCATTTTCTCCAGTCCAAACCGTTCCGCAATGGCTTTTCCGATGCCTTTTGAAGAACCTGTCACAATCGCTGTTTTTCCGGTTAAATCTTTAAACATAAACGATATCCTCCCCTGATTTTCTATTATGTAGTGGAAAATACCCTATTTTTCCGGGTTGAAAACAGCATAAAAAAAGCAGAGAACGGAAATGTTCTCTGCCTTTTCTATTGAAAACGCTGCTCAGCAAGCTTCTTTTTAATATCCATCAATCTGCGGTAAAAGAAAGCGGCAGACTCATAACGTTCTTGCTGATTGAAATGTTCCGCTGTATCATGCAGCAGTTCTTCTGCATCTGCAAGAAGCTGGCGGGATTCCAGCAGGTCAAAGCATTCTTCAAGCACGTTCCGGTCGCCGCTGCCAAGATAGAGCTCATGAATGAGGCGGAATTTCGTCAAGTACATGTCATCTTCCCATTCAGCAGCGCTCTTGATCCCGCGGTCATACACCTCTGTCGCTTTTCCGTATTTCCCCTGTTTACAATAGATATGGGTTAGTGAAAAAACGGCTTGAACAGCCTGCTGAAAGCTATGCTCCTCAAAAATGGCGGCGGCTGTTTTGATATAGCCCTCCGCTTCATTAAAATCTCCTAGACTGTACTTACAGTTTCCGACATTATAATGGGCTGCAGCGATCATGTACGCTTCTTCAAGCTGCCTTGCATGATCTAAGGCACTGCACAAGTGTGTGAGCGCCTTTTCATAATGATAGACATCTGTCAGATTTCCGGCGATGATAAATTCACACTGCACGCGGCGGCGGCCGTACAGCTCATATTTCGTATAGATATCAAGCGCCTGACTCGCATAATTCATGGAAAAATACGTTTGTTTGATGTAATAATACACTTCTGCAACCTTAAAAAGAAACTCGGCTTTTTCGATTTCATCCTCAACATACTCGAGCTTTTCCTCGGCATGTTTGTAATGGTCAATGGCTATGATAAAATTTTTCTGCTTAAATTCGTACATCCCTCTGAAATAATAAAAATAGTATTCCAATAAGCCTGTGAGTTTTTGCTGATTGCTTTCAATTTCGTTCAGCATATCAGAGAACGGAGGCTTGGTGTCGCTGTCTTTCACCGGCATCAGCTTATCCAGCATGATTCGATGCCGGAATTCCATCAAAGAAAAATATAATAGCAAGTCCTGATTTTCTTCCATGTCTTCTAAATCGTATTCGATCTCCTGCTTTAACGCTTCTGCTTGATCTGCTTCAAATGCGCGAATGAGCTTGTACCATTCGTTTAGCTTTACTGCTACTTCCTCAGATGGAATTTTTGCTCTCATCGGTCTGCCTCCTTCCTCCAGATACTATTTATGTTATATTTTATCATAGCTGTTCTCTTTTAGAGAGAGTCAATCGCTTAAAAGCGAAAACATTCAGCACATCATGAGAAAGTGAGACCAATATGAAATTATCCGCAAAAATTTCTGTTATCTTATGTATTCTGTTTCTTCTTGATCTGTGTTTTAGCTATATACGAAACGAATGGCATTCTCAAAACGCTCTCCAGGATATGCCTGTCCCTTCGGATCTTCATCCGATTGTGAAACAAAATGCCGAGGCCCTCAAGGCCGCAGCAGCGAATAAAGGCATTCACATTGTCATTACAGAAGGATTTAGGTCCTTTGAGGAACAAGACGAATTATATAAACAGGGACGCACAAAAAAAGGGAATATTGTCACCTATGCAAGAGGAGGGGAATCGTATCATAACTATGGTTTAGCTATCGATTTCGCCCTGCGAAAAAAGGATGGCAGCATCATTTGGGATATAGAATATGACGGCAATCAAAACGGTCAATCAGATTGGCTGGAGGTTGTCGAGATTGCCAAAAAGCTCGGTTTTGAGTGGGGCGGGGACTGGAAACGATTCAAAGACTATCCCCACTTGCAGATGATTCCTGACTAGACACCCTCACAGCCTTTTCTTTTTCCTTATGTTCGCATCAATATAGGAAGGATAAACCGGTTGATATACAAGCTTGTAATGCTGCACACTGCCTGCTGTAAAATCAGGCTGCCATACCAGCTTCACATCAAAAGCGGCTAAAAATGTTTCTCTCGCTTCTTGGACTGACACATCCGGCCTGTGATTGATTGTTTGTAATTGTTCAGGATCAATATCCGGCGCCATAAAAGCATCTATCATTCCAGTTTCCGGATTGACAATGATCCGGGCAGCGCCGAACCTCAGCGGTACTCCTTTATACCAGACAGAGAAATGGTTTCGGACTCTCCCTCTTTCATCAATGAGGACGGGATTCGCTTTGAAAAACTCAGCCGCTCTAGGATAGAGCGCATACAAAAATTGAAGCGCTGTCCTTCGGCATTCTTCTATTGAGCATTGGCGGGTGGTCCGCTGTTCCATAAAAGAGATCGCTGCTCTTAATTTCCCTGTTCTTTTATCCGTTTTTATTTTGATTGTGTTTTTATTTCTCGTCTCAAAATAACTCCCTATGCTTAAATCCTTCCGCTCCGGCGCGTCTCCTTTGCGCCATGTGCTTCCCATTTCTTCCCCAAAGTCCTTTTCACTGACTTTCTGCATATCAGAGGTGAAGCCGAGCATGGTGTATATATCGATTTCGCCCGTGTTCTGAAGCGGCGGCAGGGGCGCCCCGTTTTCTATTCTCTCATCAGCGATATGCTGGTCGGGAACGATTTCGTCAACATCGGCGGGATAGCTGTACCCTGGCAGAATCGGTTCATACAAAAGCCTTGGTGCCTGTTCGCCGTCTATGACATCGTACATCAGCTGCAGGGACATTGTATTTACGTAATGCGCCACAACCTTCTCTTTTGCTACAAATTCCTTAGGGACTTTGGCTTTATGCTCTTCTCCATAATATAAAAAATGGACAATCTGTCCGCTTCGTGTCATATCAATCAAAAAACCTGAATTGGGAAGCGGTAGCCCCATTTCCATTTTGGCATATATAAAACGGATGTACTGCCCCCGTTCTTCCTTGCCCTGAAAATGAAATGTCATAAAGGTGCCGGGATGGTTGGCAGCAGCAAATTGAAGAGCCCTCAGCTTCAGCTCGGCATCCGGGAGCTTTTTGTCCGCCTCGAAGCGAACGGTTGTTGAAAAGGTGAGCAAAGCGCCGTCATTTCCAAGTTCGATTGTAATATGCTTTTCAGGATCTTCAGGGTCCTTCCAGATGAAGTACGCCTGCCCCTTTTTCTTTTGGCCGTAATCTTCTATCTCAAGATCATAATGCGGCGGTACATTCCCGATCTCTTGCGCCTTCTTTTTCAGCTGTTTATTCACCAATGAAGTCATCCTTTCAAAAGAGTCTACGACAAAGAGAATCCTGTTTATTATATAAAAGGACCCTTCTTCATTTAAAGTGAAGAAAGGTCCTTTTCTATTATTGTCTTTATTCTCGAAGATTCTTTCTGTTACTTTCATCACACTTCATCTTCTATATTAGCGGCATTTGTGCGGCTTTTCACAGTTTTACCATAAACTCATCACTGGCTCTCCTGTATGGGCTTCGATAAAACGCGGATACATCGGCTTGTAGACGAGCCGGTAGCTGTTTTCTTCATCATCTCGGTATTCCCTCTCCCAGCCAAGCTCAACTTTAAAATGCTGCCAGAAGATTGCCTTCGCCTGTTCTGCTGAAATGGCCGGAACCGGTTGAATGGGTTCCAGCTCCTTCGGGTCAATATCCGGCGCCATATAAGCGGTAATGTGTCCGGTCTGGCGGCTGACGCAGATTCTGGTCTGCCCAAACCGGAGCGGCACTCCATGACAGTGCGCATCAAATGTAAAACCAGCGACTGCGTTTTCCTCTTCATCCGGTTCGTCGTACCTGATCTTAAAATATTGATCGGCATTCGGAAATAAAGCAAATAGGAAGCGAATCGCGATTTTTTCGCACTCTGCCTCACTAACGGTATACGGCCCTTTTTCGTCTATAAACGACATGACACCTTCGAGCTTTCCGGTCTCTTTGTTATGGATGGTTTTCAGCACTTGATGAAACCGACCTCGAAACCAGCTGTCCATGCTTTTATCCACAGGCTCATATACAGGATCAGCTGGATTCCGCCAAACGGTTCCGATTCTCCCGTCTCCCAAATCGGCTTCCCGCTCTTTGACAAACTCTTTTTCGATACCGATCATGCTGCCGAGATCAGCCTTTTCGTAAATATCTTCGAATAAAGGAAGGGGAAAACTTTCACGCTCCCTGTTATCGTCATCAATCGCCCGTTCTTCTAGAACCAAATCCGCGGGTACGGTGATGGCTCTGCATTCAGGCTCATACACCAAATGCGGCTGATCGTCTCCGTTTTTGTAGACAGAGCGATGGAGAACCTCAAACAGGAGAGTGACATCTGCACTTTTCTTGAAATAAGCCAGTGCTTCTTTTTCATCTGCGACCCGTTCCGGTTTCATTATGTTGCCCGCTTTCCCGTAATACCGAAAGTACACCACCTCCCCTGATAAGGAGACATCAGCCATAAAACCGCTCATAGGAAGCGGCATCCCGTCTTCCATTTGAACATATGAAAACCTTACTTTATCATCATATGCCTCATCGTTTTCTTGACGGACGAAAGCATTCGGAGCCTCCGCATAATGAAAGTTCACGAACTGAATCAAGATATTTTCTATTTGGTCTTCAGACAGCTTCTCATCGCTTTCAAGCTCAACATCTCGAGAAAGTCCTTCCAGCTGTCCGTCGGGTCCAAGCTCTACGATGATCCCTTTGTTTTCATCCTGCGGATCTATCCAGCAAAAATACGCCCTTTTCTGTTCATCTCCATAGTCTTCAATTTCCAGTTGATACTGCTGCGGCACACGGCCTATTTCCAGTGCTTTTTGTTTTAATTGCTCTATTTTCACTAAGACAGCCCCTTTCTTCGTTCGAATGTCACTCTCTAAATGATCTGAAAGTAATAGTCTAAAATACACAAATTTCTGAGTTTACCAGTTTTACCAGAACATTTTTCACCAAAAACAGGATGATGAACCTATTCAATATGAAAGCCAATAATCTTAAAATTAATCACGTTGTAACTTTTTATAGGTCCATTTATGACAAAGAAGGGCGGAGTTTCCAAAAAATCCGGTGAAAACCGTGAGAAAAGAACTGATTTTTTTGGTTATAAAATGCTATTCCATTCAAAAAGATCCATTTCTCAAAGACAAAAGACTCTCCCGCCCTAAACGATTTAAGGAGGAAAAAGAATGTTTCAGAAAAAAACGTACGCTGTTTTCTTAATTCTTCTGCTGATGTTGTTTACAGCAGCTTGTTCCGGAAGCAAAACAAGCGCAGAAAAGAAAGAGTCAGAAACAGAAAAAAGCTCAGATATAGCTCAAGTGAAAATTAAAGATGTCTCTTATGCACTGCCGTCTAAATATAATAAGTCCACTACAGATGACCAGATCGTATTAAAAGTCAATGTCGCTGTGAAAAACACAGGGAAAGAACCACTGAATGTAGACAGCATGGATTTTACTTTGTACCAAGATGACACCAAGATGTCGGACTCAGATCCCGAAGACTATAACGAAAAGCTGCGTAACAGCACAATTGACGCTGACAAATCCGTTGAAGGGAACCTTTTCTATATTGTAAATAAAGGAAAGAAATACGAGCTTAATTATATGCCGGAATACTATGGTGATAAAAAACCAAAATCATTTACATTTAAAATTGACGGTAATGATAAAAAAGTCTTAGCAACAGCTGATCAACTTCAAGACTCTGCCAAAGCATTATCTGCTTATATAGATGTGCTCATGTACGGTAAAAACAATCCAGAATTCGAAAAAATCACCGGAGCTAATAAAAACAAAATAGTAAATGAATTTAATCAAAACGCTAAGGATGGCTTTCTGCGAGGTTCAGGCCTGTATAGCAGTGAAGTTAACAATGCATCGCTTGATGGCATTTTAAACGGCATAAAAGCTGGTTTGAGCAAAAGTGCTTCATTCAAAGCCGAGACTACATCTATCTCAGGAGATGAAGCTGTTGTGCAAGCAACAGTAAAACCTATTGACGCCTCTACTCTTTCTGATCGTTTAAAAGAAAGGATGGAAGATTTCTACAACAAAAAGGGCCCTGATGCCGATGATAATGAAGCATTAAAGTACGCGCTGAAAGTTTATCCAGAAGAATTTCAAAAACTTGGGCCAGCATCAACTGAAGAGAAGATTGAAGTCAAAATGAAGAAAAATGACATCGACCAATGGCAGCTTGATATGGACGATTACAGAGCGGCAGATTTAGTCGAAGCTTTCATACAAAAATAAACACCAAAGGAAATAGCCACCGCGGCTATTTCCTTTTTTATGTGAATATCTTGCTGATAAATTCCACTTCATCTTCGGTCAGTTCAATGTTCAAGGTTTTCAAGTTATCTTTCAACTGCTCCGGACGTTTAGCGCCTGGAATGATGGCGTCTATCGCTGGTCTCGTTAACAGCCACGCCAAGGCGACATGTGTCGTCTCCGCTTGTTTCTCCTCCGCCACCGCTTTCAGCTTTTCTACTTTTCTAAGATTGTGAATAAACGTTTCCCCCTGAAATTCCGGCTTATCCTTTCTGAAGTCATGAAAGACCGTATCCTTCGTGAATTTACCTGTCAGCAGTCCGGACGCGAGCGGAAAATAAGGAATAAAGGAAATGCCGTGTTTTTCACAGTATGGAAGAATCCCCTTCTCAGCATCACGCTGAATGAGAGAGTATTCTGCCTGGAAGACCTCCAAATAGCCGTCTGCATTAAATTCCTGCAGCTGCTGATCATCGAGGTTCGAAGCGCCGATCGCTTTGATTTTGCCCTCATCCTTCAACTCCTTCAGCGTGCCTGCCACCTCAGCGAGAGGGGTTTTGCCATCAGGGAAATGAACATAATACAAATCAATGTAATCTGTTTTCAGCCGCTTCAGGCTCTTTTCCACTTCGCCGCGCAGAAACTCACGGCTGTTGTCTAATTCAATGCTGCCATCCGCTTCTTTATGGGCCCCTTTAGTGGCAATGATGAGCTCATTCCGCATGCCGCGTTCCTGCACAACTTTGCCGATTAATTCTTCAGAACGCCCCAATCCGTATATAAAGGCGGTATCGATAAAGTTGACGCCGCCATCCAATGCTGTGCGCACCAAATCCTTCCCTGTCTCATCATTCAGATTTGGAAATAGATTATGCCCGCCGACCGCATTCGCGCCGAATCCGATCCGCTTCACCTGCAGCTTCGTCTTGCCAAGTGTACGTGTTTGATCCATTGTTCCTTCTCCTTTGAAACCAATTTTGATGAAAAATAGGGCAGGGTCACTTTCTGTATTAGATATCCTTTTTCTATTTTCCTTCTTTTTTCAGGATATACAAAAAGGAGAAAGTGTATTTCTCCTTTTGCAAGTTTATTTTGGCAGAACCCATTTATCCTTCAAGAAGAAGGCTCTGGCCAGTAAATAGAATATGGCGATGAGCACGGCGATGGTTCCTGCCGTGTATAGAATGGCAGCTGGGTCAATCATTTGGCCGTTCAACGAAAAGCGGTGCTCATGAAGGCATGGGCACGTACATCATTCAAAAACTGGTGAAAAGCGCTTCCGGCAAATTAGATTTTACCTACCGCCATCCTGTCTTCCGGCTAGAGATCAAGATACCGTTCCAGAAATAAAAAAACCTTGAAAAGCCCGGCTTTTCAAGGTTTTTTCGTTAAGATGATAATGCTTGCGCAAAACGATCCGCTTCATCTTGCAGCGTGCTTTCAATTTCTTTGTAGCGGCTGGAAATCGTTGATGCGCTGACGCCGTATTTTTTCGCCAATTTGGCTTGAGATACGGACACCCCGTTAAGAGAAATCGCATTCACATAATATTCAACTGCCGCTGCAAAAGCTTCCGGCTTTCTGATGACTGGTGATTTTTTCTCGCAGAATGTTTTCCAAATGTCAATGACAGCCGGAATTAGTTCAGTCGGATACTCATCTCCGCTCATGCCTTCTTCGATAGCCGCAGCTGTTTCTTTCTCCAAGTCGTTTGCCCACTCAACATTGCTTTCTTCCGCTGCCTCTGCTTGCGGCTCTTCATCCTTCTCCGCTAACAGTGCGAATAGAACGCTGTTGAATTCTTGCTTCATGAAGTCCTCAGGCGTTTTGCCGTTCTTCACAGCGGCATCCGCATATTTCTTCACCTTGCTGATCAGCGCTTCGGTTCTCTTCACCGGGAAGATCGTGAACTGCATGAAGAATTCCGCTTTTTCGGCCTCATGGATTGGGTATCCGAGAATCAGGCTTCCCACTGGCGGTAAGTCTTGATTGTTGGCGTCCATTTCTACTTCGAATTGTTTTGTCGTAATGACATCCTCAAAGTGAATGACACCTTCTTTCAAGTCTTGCAGCAGCAATAACGCAGGCGTCATGCTCTTCCATGATTCAACGATGTCACGCGTTTTCGGACGAGTGATCGAATCGCCTTTTTTCTGAAGATAATCTTCGAAAATGGTCTTTTCACCAGCAAGAGGGTGGAAGAAGATTCCCCAGATCCCTAAATTAAATACGCTGATATCTTTCGTCTGTCTGTCCATAGCAGAAAGAAATTCATGCTGGTTGATAAATCCTGACATGCTTTCTCTATGTACTGTGAAGGCAAACTCCACTAGGTCTTCCTGAATTTGTTTTGCTTCTTTTGCCGCTAGTTCTGTCGGGAAGTCGACAACTTTACTTCCGCAGCATTTTTTATATTTCTTGCCGCTGCCACATGGGCAAGGAGCATTTCGTTTCACTTTTCCCACAATAAACCCTCCGAATTCTGTTGTAACTTTTCTATTTTAACAAAAATAACTTCTGAGGGCTTGGTTTCGGGCTAAAAAAGAATTTGGCAATATGAAAAGCTTGGTGATCGTGTCTATTTACCTATGATATTTTACCTTTTTTTCGTGATTTAAGACTTATAACCTATTCCATCTAAAGGCCCTTCTTTTTTACAATCATTAGGTGTTTATCAAAATGTAAGGAAGTGTTTATGTTGGAACCAGCTGGTTTTATGCTGCGCGCCTGCGCTTTACTACTTGATGTGATCATAGCAGCCGCAGTGATTGTGGCATCCGGATTTACGTTTGGCGATGGGTCCGCCGGCGTCATTGTTACCGCCATATTGGTGTTGCTTGTGTATCCATTGCTGATGCCGCTGACAAATTGGAAGGGTACACTCGGAAAAAAAATCATCGGGCTGCAAATTGTGAGGGACGAAACCTACGAAAAAATCACCTTCCCACAGGCTATTGCCCGTTACATGATCTCTTGGGTGCATGTGTTCTCCCGCCTGATCTATTTAACAGCCGCCTTTACGAAGAAAAAACAAGCCGTTCATGATATGGCTGCGAAAACCATTGTGCTGAAAGCAGAATAACCTTGAAGAATAGACATTCTTCAAGGTTATGTTTCTTATTAGTTCGTATTTTGGCCCCCGCCGTTGAGCCCTTCTTTAATCAGGCTGTTGACTTGGCTGCTGTATAGAAGCCCGATGTGGCCAACACCATGAATTTGAACGTTTTTGGCACCGTCTAATTTTGATAAGTAATTCATGACAATCATATCGGCACTGCTGTAAATGGATGTGTACAAAATCTTTTGATTAGGATCTGTTCCCGGAAGCGCCTTGCCTGTCGTCAAACGATTCGCGCCGCCAAGCGTTACGACGTTTTCAATTTTATTTCCGCCGTCCAGATTTTTTATGTAATAAAGTGTGTTCGCGCCCCCCATGCTGTGAGCGACAATATCCACTTTTTTCGCACCTGTTTCGTCCAACACCTTTTTCACAAAACGTGATAATACAGGGCCATTGTTATAATTCGTGCCTGTCTTGTCCCAAAAATCAACTGCATACAGCTTGCTCCGTGACCAGCCCTGAGAGACAAGATAACTCTTGATTCCCGAAAAATTGTATGATGCTCCTCCAATACCATGTACCATAACAACAGGATTGTGTTCAGCAGCCTTTGCTGACGGCTGCACCGCAAACAGCGATGTAACTGACAGCGCCAAAATTGTTACAAGTGCAATGAACTTACTTTTTACAAATTTCATAATTTCCTCCTTTTTTGTAACAAATTCTTCAATTATATTACGTTACCAAATTAGTTAGGTAAAGGGTAATTTTACCTTATTTTTAAAGAGATTTTAAGGTTTGGAGAGAGAATATTTTCCTATTTTCGTTTTAAAATATAAATATTGACAATCTCCTCGCCGTTTTTGAGGTCATTCATCTTTGTACTCACGACCAATCAAATGATGAAAGGTTTGAACTTCGCGTTGAATATAGTAAAGGGTTTTGTGTTTGGGGCTTTAGGGGCGTTATTTATGGCAAATATAAGAGAACATTTTTCTTTCACAGTGACAATCATCGTTTTAGTTGTTGTGATGACAGCTGCTTTCATTTTTGATGGTGTGTGGATCAGGCACAAAAAAAAGAGAGAAGGAGAGTAATCCTTTTCTCTTTTTGATTTGGTTTGATTCTCGTCTTTGGGTTTCGTTGATTTCGTGGAGTATCCAGCTGCTAATAAAAAGACAATGGCAAGTAGGTAAGCTAGAATCCCTTGGTGAAATACGTATATTGAAATGACATGAGATGCTGCGGCAAGAAGGATGAGGATCATTGTGTATCTATTGAATCGCAAATGAGGGAGACCTCCCTTATCGGTTTCTTACATCATTTTATCATTAGCAAATTCAAAGATAAAGAAAGCTAAAAGGACCCAGAGACCCTTTAATTTTTGTTTTTCATACAGTCAATTTCTCTTGACAACTGATGGTTGAATCAAGATAATAGACCAGTCACTATATTTTTATTTTTGATTGCAATTCAGTGAGGTGGGAATGTGATGAGTTATGGAGATTCCCGTGAGAAAATTCTTTCAGCAGCTACCCGGTTATTTCAGCTGCAGGGGTATTACGGCACGGGGCTGAGCCAGATTATAAAGGAAAGCGGCGCGCCTAAAGGCTCTCTTTATTACCACTTTCCGGGCGGTAAAGAACAACTCGCGATCGAAGCGGTGAATGAGATGAAGGACTATATCCGCCAGAAAATCGCGGACTGCATGGAAGCCTGCACCGATCCGGCGGAAGGCATTCAATCCTTTTTGAAGGAGCTCTCCTGCCAATTTTCATGTACGGAAGACATTGAAGGCTTGCCTGTCGGCTTGCTTGCGGCTGAGACGTCATTGAAAAGCGAATCATTGAGGGAAGCCTGCCATGAAGCCTACAAAGAGTGGGCATCTGTGTATGAGGAAAAACTGCGGAAGGCGGGCTGCAGCGAGAGCCATGCTAAGGAAGCCAGCACCGTGATTAACGCGATGATTGAAGGCGGTATCCTTCTATCATTGACGGCAAAAAACAGCACACCGCTCCTTCATATCTCCAACCGCATACCCGCCCTGCTGAAGAGATAAAAAGAGACATACTTATATAAGCTGAATGAATACATTCAGCTGACAGAGAGGGGAAATGATTTTGGAAACAGCAGCTAAAGCATCTCCGCAATACAAAGTGATGCCGATTATGATTTCCTTGCTGTTGGCCGGTTTTATCGGCATGTTCAGTGAAACGGCACTGAATATCGCGTTAACCGATCTTATGAAGGAATTAAATATTACAGCAGCAACCGTTCAATGGTTGACGACAGGCTACCTGCTAGTGCTTGGTATCCTCGTTCCTGTATCAGGCCTGCTCTTGCAGTGGTTCACAACAAGACAGCTTTTTACCGTGTCACTGATCTTTTCAATTGCAGGCACCTTGATCGCGGCGCTTGCGCCCAGCTTCCCGTTTTTATTAGCGGCGAGGATCGTTCAGGCTATTGGAACGGGGCTGTTATTGCCGCTGATGTTTAACACGATTTTGGTGATTTTCCCGCCTCATAAACGAGGCGCGGCGATGGGGACGATCGGACTTGTCATTATGTTTGCACCCGCCATCGGCCCGACTTTCTCCGGATTGGTTCTGGAGCATCTCAACTGGCACTGGATTTTCTGGATCTCTCTTCCGTTCCTTGTGCTGGCCCTTGTTTTCGGTATCGCATACATGCAAAATGTATCTGAGATTACAAAGCCGAAAATTGATATATTGTCTATCATCCTGTCCACGATTGGTTTTGGCGGCATCGTGTTTGGATTCAGCAACGCGGGTGAAGGCTCCGGCGGATGGTCCAGCCCGACTGTTATCGTCTCGCTGATTGTTGGCGTTGTCGGTCTTATCCTGTTTTCAATCCGCCAGCTGACGATGAAGCAGCCAATGATCAACCTCCGTGCGTTCAAATATCCGATGTTTATTTTGGGCGTGCTCATGGTGTTCATTTGCATGATGGTCATCCTGTCCTCTATGCTGCTTCTGCCGATGTATTTGCAAGGCGGCTTAGTCCTGACGGCATTTGCCTCTGGCCTTATTCTCTTGCCGGGCGGCGTTTTAAACGGATTTATGTCCCCTGTTACAGGCCGTCTGTTCGACAAATACGGACCGAAATGGCTTGTCATCCCGGGATTTGTGATTGTGACTGTTGTCCTTTGGTTCTTCTCAAACATCACAACCACTTCAACGGCTGTGATGATTATCATCTTGCACACCTGCTTGATGATCGGAATCTCTATGATCATGATGCCTGCGCAGACAAATGGTTTAAACCAGCTTCCGCCTGAGTTTTATCCAGACGGCACCGCCATCATGAATACGCTCCAGCAAATGGCGGGCGCTATCGGAACAGCGGTTGCGGTCAGCATTATGGCTGCGGGCCAGCATGATTATTTGAGCACAGCCAAAAACCCCGCCGATCCGGCAGTCATCCCGCAGGCTTTGACAGCGGGCATACAGCACGCGTTTGTGTTTGCGATGATTGTGGCGATTATCGGTTTAATTGGCGCTTTCTTTTTGAAGCGGGTGAAGGTTGATCATTAATATGGAAAGCCCCTGATCTCAAGGTCAGGGGCTTTTGTTTGTTTACATGTGCCGCAATCAGCGTGCGGAGAAAACCGCCGCGATTTCATCAATCGCATGGCGCAATTCATCCTTCGTGTTGTAAAAGTGGGGAGCGAGACGAATGAGAGTGTCCCGCGGCGCGCAAATCACTTTTTTCTTCTTTAGCAGCGCCGCCGTTTCAGATGCCCGCTCATCCCAGATCGCGACTATACCCGGATGATCCCCCGCTGGTGCCGCCGCCAGCTGCAGGCCTTTATCAGCAGCATATTGACATGCATCAGCACAGATCGTTTTCACATGCTCCCGGATGCGGGAAACTCCGATATGGTTCAGCAGTGATAAAGCCGATGCCGCGGCGTATACACTGATAAAAGCAGGAGTGCCTGTTTGAAAACGACGCGCGCCTGTGGCATAAGCCGCATCAAATCCGTTCCTGCCAAACCAAGCTGATGACTTCGGCTTCAGTGCGTCCGCAAGCTCCTTTCTCACATAAAGAAATGCCATTCCCGGTATGCCGAGCAAATACTTCCGGGTGCCTGCTGCCAGCATATCTACGCCCCACTCCTTCACATCAATGGGAATGTGCCCCGCTGATTGATAAGCATCCACAAATAACAAAGAACCCTTTTTCTTAGACATCTCTGCGATCGCTTTTACATCCTGAACAAAGCCGTCCCGATAATGAACGTGCGGAACACACGTCAGCACTGTTTCATCTGTGATATCTTTTTCATATTGTTTGGGGTGCAATCTACCGTCTATTGTTGGAATGACAGATACGGTATAATCGGATTGCGCCTGCCAAACATGGGACACCGCCGGAAAATCCATCTCCGTATACACAACATGCTTCTTTCGAAAACCAGATAAAGACGATGCGACAGAGACCAGCGCATCAGAAACTGACGGCACAACCGCAATTTCATCCGGTCCAGCCCCTATCAGCTTTGCAAACTCGTTTCTCGCACTCTCTGTTTTTTCGATTGCTTCATTCCAGTTCGTTCCCATAAGCAACAGGCTGTCATGATAGTCTTTGATCGCCCTTGACACAGGCTCTGCCAACGCGCTCTGAGAACAGCTGGCAAGCATCGTATGTGTCTGCACAGTTGGGAACAGCTGGCGATACTGCTGCGGCAAATGCTCCATTGTGATTCACTCCTTTCTATTATTTTGGTGAAAAACCCAAAAATAAACAATAGAATAAAAGAAAAAAGGAGATGGGAAGATGAGAAAAAAAGTGCTGATCACAGGCTTTGACCCTTTTGACAAAGAAAAAGTCAATCCATCATGGGAAGCGGCGAAACAGCTGAATGGCTTCGAGACAGATGGAGCCATCATCACAGCAGCACAAATTCCGACTGTCTTTAAAACCGCTTTGGACACTCTGCGGCAAGCTATTCAGAAGCATCAGCCGGATATCGTGATCTGCGTTGGCCAAGCCGGCGGACGGATGCAGATCACGCCGGAACGGGTCGCGATCAATCTCGCAGACGCGCGCATCCCCGATAATGAAGGCCAGCAGCCGATTGATGAAGAGATTTCTCCAGGCGGGCCTGCCGCATACTGGACCGGGCTTCCCGTGAAAAGGATGACTGAGAAAATGAAGGAAAACGGCATACCAGCCGCTGTTTCTCATACGGCGGGCACATTTGTATGCAACTATTTGTTCTACGGGTTAATGGATCACATTAGCCGGACATCTTCACACATTCGCGGCGGATTTATTCATATTCCTTTCATTCCTGAACAGACCATCGACAAAACAGCGCCGAGCCTCAGCCTGGACACGATTGTCCGGGCATTGAGGATCGCCGCTGTTACGGCAGCACAATACGATCAGGATGTGAAGTCACCCGGCGGTACGCTGCACTAAGCGGCCGCCGTTTCGCTTGTCAGTCTCTTTTTGTAAACAAACGCCGATAAGGTGACACTCACTTCAAACAGGACAAGCAGCGGAATCATGACGAGAAAATCAGAAATGAAATCAGGCGGTGTAATCAATACGGACACGACAATCAACAAAAAATAGGACAGCTTTCTCGCTTTGGCCAGCCGGTAAGGATTTAAGATGCCCAGTCTTGTTAAAAACATCACCACTAAAGGCATTTCAAACAGAAAGCCAAACGGCAGGCTCAAATTCACCATAAACCTGAAATAACGGTCAGCTGTAAACATCGTTTCAAAATGGCCGGAAGACAAATGAGTCAAAAAACTGAGTACGATCGGAAACAAGACAAAGTATCCGAAAGAGATCCCCGCCAAAAACAACGCAAACAACCCGGGTATGTACATGAGCGTCACCTTGCGCTCCGTTTTTGTCAAAGCCGGGGCAACGAAACGCCACAGCTGGTACGCGGCAACAGGGATGGAAGCCGCAATGGCACAAATGCCGGCAAGCATCATATACACCCAGAGGATTTCACTCGGCCCAAGTACAGCCAGCTTCCCATCCAAATCCCTGATCAGCCAGTCATAAATATCCTGCACAAACAAAAAAGCCGTGATGAGAAATAGAAGAAATACCGCGAGAGTCGCGATAATCCGGCGGCGAAGCTCTTCTAAATGCCCGATCAGATGGGTTTCTTTTTTATCCATTCAAAAAAGCCCTCCCTTTTATAAAAAAAGAGGCAGACCCGGTGTCTGCCTCATCAGCACTCAGCCCGCGTTTTTGTCCTGCTTGACCGCTGTCAGCTCAGCCGATTTTTCTTCTTTTTCATCACCAGACACAAGTGATTTTGTGGCGCTTTTAAATTCCAGCAGTGTCCGTCCGGCAGCTCGTCCGATTTCGGGCAGCTTTGAAGGGCCAAAAATAATGAGGGCGATGACAAAGATCAGAATCAAGCCCGGTATCCCAATGTTTGAAAACATACTTATTCACTCCTTAATTCGTGATTTTTGCCCGTTTTTTAATCATTTGTTTTTCATGGGCTGTGTTGTGCGCAAAGAAACGGTCCTCTTCGACTTCATCAGATTGCTTCACGCCGCCTTGGATGGTTGTGGAGGAAACCTTTCTTAACCCGGTTTGGTCCTTTTGATAAACGAATGAAGCCCTTGTTGAAACGGCTGCGCCAGGCTCTGTCACAAACGGCATCACCCGATAATCGGCTTTCCACTGGTGAGGCGTCACAGTACAGCGGACATATCCGCGATAGTCATTAAAGAACTTGATATGCGGATTTTCTTTTAAAATTTTGTCTGTGTCCGCCCGCTTATCCGCGCCGTTTCCTCCAGAAGTGATCGAGGTTCCGACAAATTCAGCCCCGAAAATGTTTGAACTTGTTTTCTCAAAGTCGACATGCAAATTCGATGCCCAGCTTGCGTGTACATCACCTGTCAGCACAACAACATTATTCAGGTTTTTGCTTTTAATAAAATTGATAACCCGCTCGCGCTGGGCAGGGTAGCCGTCCCACGAATCCATGCTGTAGATTGGGCTTGCGCTTGTCCCAAAATTCCACTTCGCAAAGAAAATCTGCTGCGCCAGCACATTCCAGTGCGCGGTCGAGCTGCTCAAATTGTTGAAGAGCCACTGCTCCTGTTCTTTTCCTAAAAGGGTCCGATTCGGATTGCGCGATTCATCAGAAGGCGGCTTATTGCCGTCGTTATTGGCTTGGTCATCCCTGTACTGGCGGGTATCAAGAACATTGAAGGACGCCAGGTTTCCGTACGTAAAGTGACGGTACAGCTGCATATCAGGGCCATTCGGCAGAGAGGAGATGCGAAGCGGCATATGTTCATAGTACGCCTGATACGCAGCCGCACGGCGGAGTACGAATGCTTCAACCGACTGTCCTTTTTCCGGTATTTTATTGGCATAGTTATTTTCGACTTCGTGGTCATCCCACGTCACAACCCAAGGGAACGCCGCATGCGCAGCTTTTAAATTAGCATCAGAGCGGTATTGGGCATGGCGGTTCCGATAGTCTTCCAGCGTAATGATTTCCGCGCTGTTGTGCGTGCGGACATTGCCTGTTTTTGAAACATATTCATTTGGGCCATATTCATAGATGTAATCACCGAGATGGAAGACAAGATCAAGCTTTTCCTTCGCCATATGCTTGTAGGCCGTATAATATCCATGCTCATATTGCTGACAGGAAGCGAACGCAAAAGTCATCTGCGGCACATTGGCGCCCGGGGCAGGCAGCGTTTTTGTTTTTCCGACAGGGCTTAGTTCATGTCCGGTTTTGAAACGGTAATAGTACACTTTGTTCGGCTCAAGCCCGTCCGCCTCAACGTGAACAGAGTGGGCGAGGTTCGGTTTGGCCATCTCGGTGCCCTTTCTCACAATCTTGCGGAAATGTTCATCCTTTGCAACCTCCCATTTGACCGGGACCGCCTGTTTCGGCATTCCCCCGCCGTTCAGCGGATCTGGCGCAAGACGCGTCCAGAGCACGACACTGTCAGAAAGCGGATCTCCAGACGCGACCCCTAATGTAAACGGATAGCTAGAGAACCTAGGCGCAGCATTGACTTCAAATGCACCGATTGACTGAGCGATGGTTAATCCAAGCGAAAGCCCTGCAATCTTCCCCGCACCTTGAATAAATTTGCGGCGGTCAAACGTATTGTTTTGAAAGCTTTCCTCTTTCAGTTTCTGTACCCATTCATCAAAACGATTGTCGTGTGCCATTCAAGATCCCCTCTCTTCTCATTGATCGCCTCCATTATAGGAGATCATTGTTAAACGGCTGTGAAGAAGTATGAACCGATTGTAAGCGTTGAACATCAAAAACAGGTCTTCGCTCACAAACCTGCTGCTGATTCGTATCGAAAGCTGGCTTAATGGCGCTTTTTCCGCTTATCCTGTCGATTGCAAGCCGCCCATTCGAACTATTTTTCTTCACAGGATCTTAAAAAAACAAAAACACCGAGCCATTTCGCAGAATGACTCAGTGCCGTATCAGTTATTTTGAAAACAATCTGCTGAAAAAACCCTTCTTTTTCGGCTTTTCAGCAGGAGGCTCTTGTTCTCTTACAATGCCTTTTTGCCTCGCTTCTTTCAGCCAAAATGGAAATTCAGTAAGCAGAGCATCATAAAGCTCATCATCAGAAATGCGGTCGATTTCTTCAATACGCAGGAAATTCGTATTATCAACAGCGCGTCCTTCTAACGTATCCAGTTTATTGAGAAAATCAAAGTTTCCGTTTCCAATGCCGACAAACTGCCAAAACACCGGCTTGTCAGAAGAGGCTGCAATAATTGGTTTGATCGACTTTTTACAACCTCCGTCATTAATAAAAACGACGAAAGCGGGATAAGAACTCGGTTCCTCTGCAACGTATTTGCGCAGCACGTCCTTCATGACCGGCGGCTCATCATTTCTGCCGAATTTATGCAAGCGGTCATTATGTAAAATTTCACGATCGACATAGCCTGAAAAATCCTTTTCAGAAACTGGCTTTAATCGGGAGAATTCGTTATCATACACCCATACATCCAGTAAGCCGTTATCATCAAATTGATCGGCCACTGCCAATATCCGTTCCACCACGTTTTGAACCGTTCCGTTTTTATAGAGCGCTCTCATGGACCCCGTGATATCAAGCACCAGTCCGACACGGGCCGTCACCTTCGTTAATTGCTTTTTCTCCAGTACGATCTTTACGCTTTTCTTTTGCAGGTCTATTGTTGCCATTCTGTCATCTCCGTTTTTACTTTCATTATCTCACAGGAATATTTTCCATTGTATATTTTTCAAATAAAAGACACCGTTCGATTTGAACGGCGCCCTGTCTCTAAAATGTGTTATATACATTTTCACACGTTTCCCCAGTCGGCTGATAAAAGCAGTGTGACTTGTATCTGGCTACAAATGGTTGATTATACCACTGGGGCGGACAGTCCCCCTCCGGTCTGAAGTACCACAAACTAAATTTTGCAGGCCAGATCCTTTCGCCATTAATCGACCGGCGTGCAAGGCTTTTCTCGCTCTCCCGTGCCCTTTGATAAAAATATCCATGCGTCACCGCCTCAAATGCGTGCGGCTGAAAAATCATCTGCCTGATGGTGCGGAGGCCTTTAAAATCTGAGCAATTTGCCCGCAGCCGATTAATTCCCACATTGCCGACAAGCAGCATTCCCTGCTTGCCTTCGCCTTCCGCTTCAGCTCTGAGCAGCCTTGCCAGCAAATCGATATCCTCGCTCGTTGCTCTTACGACCGCCATCACGTCACCTCCCCTTGATCTCCTTTCATCATATTTCATGACTTCAAAAGTGATGACGGAGGGACAGGAGAAGTTTGTAAATTTATTCATTCGGATTCGCGACAAAGCCTAAAAACAAAAGACTTGTTGTTTGTTCATCAGTAATGGCAAAGAAAAATGGGCGGTCGGCCCTCAAGGTAACGTCTGGGGCCAGTCCCCTCTCAATAACTTCCACTGAAGAGGCAGCCGCGGCTTCGGTTCCTGATTCATCCACCTTGATAAAAGTATGGTGATTCACATCATCAATTGTTACCCCGCGGCCTTCAGTAAACATGTTGGAAAAGTCAGCAGCGGAAAAGACGGATTCCATCCCCATCTCGCGAAGAGCCTGTTTTACCTGATAACTCCCATTCAATGTGAACCGGGGCATACTCAATTTCACTGCTTTGGGCTGAAATGAATTGTCCCATTCTTTTACACTTTGATTTGAAAATAGAGACATGAAAGAAGCCGTTTTTTTCTTTGGCAGAAATAAAGTGAAAGATAGGTGTTGATCTTCATATGGAAGCTTGACTGCTTGAAACAGTTCATTTTCTAAGTAAGCAAGGCGCGCAGTCTGCTTCATCATCAGCAGTTTTTTGCTCGAGCCGTCAGGCAGAAAAAACAGCTCCTCAGCGGTCACGTGCCGGTCAAACGGCAGCGACCACTTTTCTTGAAAATAGACGGCGTTTATCAAAAGCGAAACAGCCTCCGGTGAAAGACGATCCGCTATATCGTCAATATGTCCCTTTGTTTGGTGAGCCGTCCACTGATTGATCGAGTTTTTTGCGGTGTGAATATTATCAGCCATTTTAAAGACACTGCCTGAGTAGAATTGTTTAATCGTTTGTTTAAAGTCTGGCTTAGCTTCAAGCCTTGACCATATGGCATTAGCAGTCAGCAGATCACCTTTAGGCAAAGATTCGAACCTTTTCAAGAGCGCAAACGATGACTCATTTATAACGCTGTCTTGAATGTCCGACAAGTATAGGGCAGCTTTCATTTCTTTTGCTGTATCTCCAGCCGCTCCATTTGCTGTCATTATCAGCACCTGCTGTAAGCTGTATGGAGAAATCAGCAGATTATCCATTAACCTGCCATGGTCTGACATATTTCTGAACAAATCGAATCCGAATGAACGCTCTGCTTCAACAAAACCCTCATGAATATCGTAAGCTTTGTTTTTAGAAGAAGCAGGCAGCCGAGATGATTGAGCAGATGATGCGGGTTCTTCAGCAGACTTGCACCCGCCTCCGAAAAACATACACGTCAGCAAAATGGTCATCACTTTTCCCTTCATAAAAACATTCACTCCCTTATATGGACTGTAAAACGCAATTTATGGTTTAACTTTCTGCATTTGAGGAATCATACATAACAAAATCAAAATATAGAAGGAGGTCTTTTGGAATGACACATGTGAAAGCACTCGCGATTAAAGGTATTATGACAATCATTGTGTTGTATCTCGTGCTGGGTCTGGGTTTTGGTTACACGTTTGGTGATACGCTCTTAATAACACTTGTGTTAGGGATTATTTCTTATTTGCTGGGCGATCTTTATATCTTGCCGAGATGGAATAATATGATTGCAACGTTAGCTGATTTTGGTCTGGCTTTTCTCGTCATTTGGCTGATGGGCATGCCGCTCTCTATGGGTATGACTGGCGGTGAAGTTGCATTGGCGGCTTTATTTGCCGCGGTCGCTATGGCAATCGGTGAATATTGCTTCCATTTCTATATGATGAGCAAAGAGATTGGCAAGAAGCATTATCTTGAAACAAGAACAGATTCATAATCGAAAGGCCGGTGCTGATAGCATAGCACCGGCCTTAGATTGTTGACAAAGACATAAAACGGTTTTTGTTTTATGTCTTTGTCATCTATCAGCGTGATTGAAAACCCTTGAAGTCTAGGAAGGACGAGCATCGGAGCACAGCGAATGTAGGAATTCGTGAGCACCGACGCGCAGGCCTGACAACGAATGCGAGGGTTTGTCGACACGCTGAGGCCGGTGCTGATAGCATCGGCCTTTTATAAGGGGCGCCTTTGTTTACGCATCCTGCTTGTCTGCGTTCCTGATTGCCATGTAGGAAAAAAACAAACCGAAAGCTGCCAAAGATAATGGGATATACACAACAGACGAAATGGAGAAGCCCGGACTTGTTGAACTGATGAGCATCACAATCACTACAGATGAAATGTTTGTTCTTTCGTAAACACTTTTTTAGGATTTGCCGCAAATAGGCACAGCAGCTGCCATTCTGTTGACGTTAGCTGAAGCGGCTGCCCATTTTTCAAAACTGAGACATTGTCTGTATCGATCGCAAGCTGGTGAATCCGGATCATCTTATTCTGAGCCGGTTCCTCCGTCGAATATTGCGTCGCCCGCCGTATCGCAGCCTTTATTCTGGCTGTCAGCTCAATCATCGAAAACGGTTTGGCGATATAATCATCCGCCCCAAACCCCAGTCCCAATGCTTTGTCCACCTCTCCGTCTTTTGCAGAAATCATCAACACCGGAATGTTGCTTTTTTCCCGAATGATTTTCAGAAAATCCATGCCGTTCAGCTTCGGGAGCATGATATCAAGGAGAATCAAATCATATGAGTCCTGGCGAAACAGCCGGATGCCTTCTTCTCCGTCGAAAGCATGCACCATCTCAAAGCCTTCTTTTGTTAAATAATGATCCACCATTTCACTGATGGAATGGTCGTCCTCCACAAGCAATATGCGCTGCATCTTCTCACCTAACCTTTGCAAAATCAAAAAACACACACGTGATTACACATATTGTAATGGAAAAACGTGTGTGTTTTGCAAAAATTATTAACTTTTCCTTTTTTTCTATATCCCATACCTGTTATGAAAATGAAGACTTGCTCGAAACCAATGCCTTGAATAAGTGAAGCCTGTCATCGAGATGTCAAGGCAGGCTCTCCCACTGTTATGCCGGCGGCTTGCTGTGTTCCGATTTCGTTTTTAGCCCATCATGGACCCCTTCGCTATTTTTATCCCAGTCACCATTTTTTACATTATTCCACTTTTAAAAAATGAATTAAGTCACTGGAGCAGGGTTAAACAAGCACAAATCATTATGAAGGCTCCAACGGTCCGCCCACGTTTGTTTACGGCCGCTAGCCACCTCCAGAATCGTTCTGAAGATTTCCCAGCCTACGTCTTCAATACTGGCCTCTCCTGTCGCGATTCGTCCGGCATTGATATCGATTAAATCCGCCCAATGCTCTGATAATGAATGCCGCGTCGATACTTTCAGCACCGGAGCAGCGGCCAGGCCGTACGGTGTTCCTCTTCCTGTCGTAAAAACCTGCAGATTCATGCCTGCCGCCAGCTGGAGGGTACCGCACACGAAATCGCTTGCCGGTGTCGCCGCGAACAGCAGGCCTTTTTGCTCCGCCTTTTCACCTGGTCCGAGCACGCCGGAGATGGAGCTTGTGCCCGATTTGGCTACCGAGCCTAACGCTTTTTCCACCACATTGGATAACCCGCCTTTTTTATTGCCTGGTGACGGGTTTGCGCTTCGATCTGCGTCTCCCCGCCGGAGATAGCTGTCATACCACTTCATCTCTTTGATCAGCGATTGTCCGACCTCTTCGCTGACCGCCCGCGGCGTTAACAAATGAATGGCATCCCGCACCTCTGTCACCTCAGAAAATAAGACCGTCGCACCTGCTCGAACCAATAAATCAGCCGCATACCCTACGGCAGGGTTCGCTGTCACGCCTGAAAACGCGTCACTGCCGCCGCATTGCAGGCCAATGACCAAATCAGAAGCAGGACAGGTCACACGGGTTCTGCTGTTCAGCCTGATTAACCGTTCCTCCGCCATATCCAAAATGGATTGAATCATTGCCGCAAAACCTTGGTGATCTTGGAGTGAGAGGATGTCATCAGGATTCTCAGAAGCGATTCTTGCCGGGAGAAGCTTTTCACATCCTAATCCGATGACCATCACTTCGCCACCGAAGTTCGGATGCTTCGCCAGATTTTGAATTGTGCGGATCGGAATGACAGCACCGGGCGCATTGATCGCCACGCCGCATCCGTATTGATGATGCAGCGGCACAACATCATCGACGTTTGGATAGTTCGGCAGCAGCTCTTCTTTGATCCGTTTAACCGCATAATCCAAAACACCAACCACACATTGAACACTTGTGGTGATACCGAGAATATTTTTCGTCCCGGCACTGCCGTCTGCATTTCGATACCCTTCAAACGTGTAGCCTTCAAGTGACGGCAGCGGCTTCGGCACTCTGTTTGCGAGAGGAAGTTCATCTAAAGCCGGAGGAGCGGGCATTCTTACGAGGGCTTCCCTTATCCAGCTCCCGCGTTTGATCGTCTCATCGGCAAATCCGATTACCTCCCCGTAACGCACGATCTCATCTCCATGATTCAGGTCGGTTAAGGCCACCTTATGGCCTTGAGGGACATCTTCTTCAAGTACGAGCCCGCATGAAAAAACAGTGCCCTTTGGCAGTCCTCCATCATTGACAATAATCGCCGTGTTATCTGTTTCATTCACTTTGATGTAAAGGGGCGCTTGATTCTGTCTGAGGTTCATCACCATATGAAATCACTCCTCATATCATAGTAAGCGTTTTCTAAACCGGTTCAAAAAAACCGCAGCTTTTTCGGTTCAACTGCGGCTGTCTCTACAATTATTTCTCATTCATGCCTTTCAAAATTTTGTCACGGACAAATTTCAGATGCTCATACATGTGGTAATGCGCTTTGTAAGGGTCTCTTTCAGCAAGTGCATCGTAGATTTTTTTGTGATAATCGACCGTTACATCTCTCTCCCTGTAAGGAATTTGGCTGTCAATTTTCGCGTGGGTGATCAAGAGGGACTGAATCATCCCTTCAACAACGGGGTTATTGGCACTTAATGCAATAATTCGATGGAATTCTTTATCTGCTTCACCATAAAGATTGTCAGTGCTGTTGGCGATGTCGTCGATTGTCTTCTGCAAACGCTGAAGCTCATCCTCATTGATTTTTTCGGCGGCAATCGTCACGAGCCCGAGTTCTAACGCCATCCGTGCTTCAATGATAGCCGGAAGATTATCAGTGGCCAAGGCAAGCATGACGGAAAATGGCTGCATGCCAATTTTGTCGTTGAAATACGTGCCGCCGCGGGTTTTTCTCGTAATGACGCCCAACGTTTCAAGTGAACTTAGCGCCTCCCGAAGCACCGGCCTGCTGACATGCAAAATGTCCATCAGTTCCATTTCTGTCGGCAATTTGTCTCCTGCCTTTAACTGTCCGCTCGATAATAAATGGACAATCCGTTCAATGACCTGCTTGGCTAATGTTTTCCGATTGACTGTATCGACTTTCAGATCTTCTAAACCTTCGTACACGAACAACTCTCCCTTCAGTTGTTCAATTGTAAGACAAAATAGCCGGTATGACAATATTTGCAATCAAACTTATCGCACAAGACACGGGCGTTTCCGATCGAACTCCCAGTTGCTGATCAGATACTGCATAGGGATCGCATCATTCCGGGCGCCTAAATTCATTTTTCGATAGAGCTCATGCGCTTTTTCCACTTGTTCCATATCAATGTCAACACCAAGACCGGGCTTATTCGGCACCTTCACACAGCCATCGGCAATCTCAAAAGGCTGTCTCGTCAACCGCTGCCCGTCCTGCCAGATCCAATGGGTATCAATCGCCGTGATGCGTCCCGGAGCTGCTGCTGCCACATGGGTAAACATCGCAAGGGAAATATCAAAGTGGTTGTTGGAGTGGGAGCCCCATGTCAAACCCCAATCATGGCACATTTGCGCAACCCGCACCGAACCCTGCATCGTCCAGAAATGGGGATCAGCCAACGGAATATTCACCGCGTGAAGCTGGATCGCGTGACCCATTTCCCTCCAGTCGGTCGCAATCATATTTGTCGCAGTTGGAAGGCCTGTCGCTCGGCGGAATTCAGCCATTACTTCTCGGGCGGAATAGCCGTTTTCATCCCCGCACGGATCTTCCGCATACGCGAGCACATCATGCTTGCCTTTGCATAATGCAATCGCATCCTCTAATGACCACGCCCCGTTCGGATCAAGGGTGATCCTTGACTCTGGAAAACGTTTCGCCAATGCGGTGACAGCTTCGATTTCTTCCTCCCCCCGCAGCACCCCGCCTTTCAGCTTAAAATCCTGAAAGCCGTAGCGCTCCTGCGCGGATTCAGCAAGACGTACAATGGCCTCTGGGGTCAGCGCTTCCTCATGGCGGAGACGGAACCACCCGCAATCTGACTGCTCATCGCTTTGATATGGCAGGGTCGTCCGCTTTCGATCGCCGATGTAAAAGAGGTAGCCGAGCATTTTCACTTCATCACGCTGTTTTCCTTCACCCAGCAAAGCCGCGACCGGTTCCTGAAGAAACGTTCCGAGCAAATCTAATAAAGCCGCTTCCAGCGCTGTGACGGCATGTACCGTGGTGCGCAAATCAAACGTCTGGATGCCGCGTCCTCCTCTGTCCTGGTCGGCAAACTGCTTTCTGACCGTTTGCAATATCGACTGGTACGCGCCAATGGATTTTCCGACAACAAGCGGCTCCGCCAGCTCCAGTGTGCGGCGAATCTGTTCTCCGCCGGGCACCTCGCCGACACCTTGATTTCCGCTGGTGTCAGTTAAGATCACAATATTTCGGGTGAAAAATGGGCTATGCGCGCCGCTCAAATTCAGCAGCATACTGTCATGTCCCGCAACAGGGATCACCTTCATCTCACAAATTGAAGGAATATTCGATCTCTTTTCTTTTTGAACCTGCTCTTGTAGTGATGAACTCATCTATTTTCCTCCTTTTATAAAGCGCTTTCATAAATGTTAGATAGGCAATGATTGATCGGGGCCCTGCTCTTGTTTCTTTAACACGACCCGTTTGATTGGCCCGACCAGCAGCAAATAGCTAAGGATCGCCGCAACCGCATTCGCGCCGACAAACACGAGCGCGCCATTAAAAGATCCTGTGGCACTTACGATGTAGCCGATGATAATCGGTGTTGTAATCGAGGCAATATTCCCAAACGTGTTGAACAAACCGCCGCTTAATCCTGCACACTCTTTCGGAGACGTGTCCGACACGACAGCCCACCCCAATGCGCCGAACCCTTTTCCGAAAAACGCAAGTGACATAATGACGACGACGAGCCACGCTGAATCTGTATAGTTACAGATGATCATACTGCAAGACAGCAGCATGCCGACAATGATCGGCGCTTTTCTTGCAAAGGTCAGCGAACGGCCTTTTTTGAGTAAGATGTCTGACACGATGCCCCCAAGCACGCCGCCGGCAAATCCGCACAGCGCCGGAAGAGAAGCGACAAACCCAGCTTCAAGAATAGACATGCCGCGGGCCTGAACCAAATATACCGGAAACCATGTGAGAAAGAAATAGGTGAGAGTCGTAATGCAATATTGCGCGATGTATACGCCAATCAGCATGCGGTTCGTTAACAGCTGTTTGATATACGGCCATTTCGATTCTGTTTCTTGCTTGCTTTTGCTGTCATCCATGGAAATCAACCCGCCGCCCTGTTCGATATACGTAAGCTCGGCTTCATTCACCTGCGGATGTTTTTTCGGTTCATATACCGTTTTTAGCCAGACGACAGCTAGAAGAATGCCCGCTGCACCCATGACAACAAAGACGGAATGCCAGCCGAAAGAGTGGGTGAGCCAGCCCATTAAAGGAGAAAAAATGACGATTGCGAAGTATTGAGCTGAATTAAAAAAGGCTGAAGCTGTCCCGCGCTCGGAGCTTGGGAACCATGAGGCAACAACTCTGCCGTTTCCGGGAAATGAGGGCGCTTCGGACAAGCCGACCAGAAAACGCAGGGCAAACAGCAGGATAATCGCTGTGCCGGCGGAGAAAAAACCAATCGCTCCTTGCAGCAGCGTAAAAAACGACCAGAAAAAGATGCTTAACGCTATGACAGTCTTTGAACCAAACCGGTCAAGCAGCCAGCCGCCCGGAAGCTGCCCGATAACATAGGCCCAGCCAAAAGCAGAAAAGACATATCCCATGGCGACCGAGTCCAACCCCAAATCATGCTGGACGGAATCTCCCGTGATAGAAAGTGTCGCCCGATCCGCGTAGTTGATTGAAGTCACAAGAAACAGCATAAAAACGATGAACCAGCGTACAGACGTTTTTTTGCCCGCCGGTGAAACATTCGCATAGTCTTTTTTCATAGTATCTTCTCCTTTTCAAAGTAGAGAATCATATGCTGGCTGTGAGAAAGCTGGGAAAGAGACGTTAGCCTCTTTCCAGCATCATTACGGCTTCACAAAAACGGTTTTGATTGCCGTGAAAAAGTCCTTCGCTGCCTCACCCTGTTCGCGGGAGTGGGAGCTCGACTGTTTCATGCCGCCAAAAGGCGCCTGAAGCTCTACTCCCGCGCTTTCCGCATTGACTCGGACAAGCCCGGCGTCAATTTCATCAACGAATGATAGCATTCGGCCGATATTTCTCGTGAAAATGGATGCGCTTAAGCCGAACTTCACATCATTGGCAATGTCCAGTGCCTCCCCCATCGTGTCCACCTTGATCAGGGCAATCACTGGGCCGAAGATTTCCTCTTGGGCAATCGTCATCTCAGATGTCACATTGTCAAAAATGGCAGGCTGAACATAATAGCCGTTTTGATACTTTCCGTCCTCCAGCTTTTCTCCTCCGATCAAAAGAGTAGCGCCTTCCTGTTTGCCTTTCTCAATGTACGACAGGCAGTTATCAAGCTGATTCTTGCTGGCGATCGGTCCCATCCAGACATCCTCTTGTAAGCTGTCTCCGATCGTAATATCCTTTGTGCGCTGGAACAGTTTTTCTTTAAAACGGTCGTAAATTCCGCTTTGCACGATGACGCGGCTTGTCGCAGTGCACTTCTGGCCGGTTGAACGGAAGGCACCCGTAACGACAGCTTCAGCCGCAGCTTCCAGATCAGCGTCATTAGCTACGATGACCGGGTTTTTGCCGCCCATTTCAAGCTGATATTTGGCTCCTCTCGCTAAAGCGGCCTGCCCGATGATTTTTCCGACCTGATTTGATCCGGTAAACGTAATAGCGTTAACACCGTCATGCTCAGCAAGCCCCTGCCCGACAACAGAACCCGGGCCTGTTATCAAATTGATGACCCCTGCCGGCAGCCCCGCTTCTTCAAAGCAGGCAATCATTTTCGCGCAAGTAACGGCTGTTTCTGTCGCCGGTTTGATGACAACGGTATTGCCGTATACCAATGCCGGGGCCATTTTCCAAATCGGAATCGCGACCGGGAAGTTCCACGGAGAAATCACGCCGACCACACCGAGCGGAACACGGGTTGTGAACATGAGCGCGTCTTTGTCAGTAGACGGAATGACGTCACCCGTTTTGCGCATGCCCTCTCCGGCATAATAGCGCAGAATCGCAATACCCCGAGCCGTTTCTCCTTTCGCTTCCGGCAGTGTTTTTCCCATTTCACGCGTTGCGCAGGCGGCGATTTCCTCCAAGCGCTGTTCCATGATATCCGCCGTTTTGTATAAGTATTGGCCCCGCTCGGCCCCCGTCAGCTTTCTCCAAGCCCTTTTGGCTTTATTGGCGGCGGCGACTGCCCGTTCCACATCATCAGCTGTTGAATTCTGTACATAGCCGACAATATCATTCACATCCGCAGGGTTTTCAACCTTGACCATATCGCCTGACTCAGACTTCACCCACTCTCCGTTAATAAAGTTGAGATACGTGTTTTGTTCCGTGATTACAGACATGCCCATTGCCCCTTTCATGTTTTTTCTGTTCATCAAACCGTCGCGGCTTTTTTCGGAAAACGGTCAGCCGCCTGCTTCAAAATCGCCTCTAATTGCCGATAGTGCTCTTTTTCAACCGGGCCGACAGGCGGTCTGGCTGTGTTTCTCACATTTAACCCCATAATCTCCATGCCCGCTTTAATCAAAGATACAGCGTATCCTTTTCGTTGTTTGCGAATGTCGTTGATCGGCAGAATCACATGCTGATAGAGCTCCTTCACCAGCTCGTCATTTCCGTTTTTCAATGCGTCATAGAACATCCGGGAAATATGCGGGATATAATTTGAAATCGCTGAAGAGTAAGAGTGAAACCCGATCGGCAGGTAAGCCGGCATCGTCACTTCAGCCATCGGCATTCCATTGAGCCATCCTAAACGGTCGCCGAGTGTATAGACGAGGTTAATATTCAAATCCATATTCCCCACCCCGTCCTTCACACCGACAAGCTGTTCACATTCGGTCAGCCGCTTAATCTGTTCAAGAGAAAGAACGGCGTTATCGCGCTGGTAAAGAATCGCATTCAGGTCAGTGCTTTCAATAATCGTTTTCGCATACTGGTACAGCCCCTCCTGTTCGCCATGCACCAAATACGGCGGGAGGATCAAGTAGCCGTCGGCGCCTTTTTTCTCCGACAGGCGCGCCCATTCCAGCGCCGTGCTGAGGTTACCGCCAACCCCCGTGTAAACCGGCACCTTTCCTTCGGCTGCCGAGACTGCAACTTCGACCATTTGCTCGTATTCCTTCTGGCTGAGAGATTGAAATTCACCTGATCCGCAAGCGATAAAAATAGCTTCCAAGCCTTCTTCCAGCAAAAACTCAATGTTTTGAAAAAGAGCTTCTTCCTCCAGTTGTCCTTGTGTGTTAAAAGGCGCAACCGGAAAACCTAAAATGCCAGTGGGTGCTTTTCTGATTCGGTTCATCCACATAACCTCCTGTTAGTTGTGTATACAGCTCCTATCTGAAAGCGCTTTTATTGTTAGTTTGGTTTCACACCCGCTCCTTCCTCTATCCTTTTGTTTAATTGTAAGACAAATAAACAATAAGTCAATATCTTTATTTTCTGATATTTTCCAAAAAATCCGCAAAACGCTGTCCGGCCAGTATTTCTACACAGCAAAAAAACAGCCAGGACGGCTGTTTTTGTTTATATAGGTCTCTGTTTCCTTGTGTCGTGCAAAAGCTTCGCTTCCAAAAAGAACACGTGAATGAATTTTTTCATATTGACTCTCACAGGGGCGAGAGGCTCGTAACTAAGCGGAAACTATTATGATGTCGAAACCAATATCAGTTTTTTAAACAAAAGTGCTGGGGATGATTGTATGTGGCTGTGTTGCCAAAGTCCAGCTCGTCTGGGATCTGGTTTGATGGCCGTCGTGAATTTAACAGCAATTTTCTTACTGTCAAAGGTCGTTTTTGCGGCGCTGCACGACTATACACGCCAGAAAAAAGCGGGCAAAGACCCAGCCTTTTATAAAAATGTGCTTAAAAACCACAATGGCATTGAATGCTGGCCGATTTCTGACACACAGACTGACGCGCACAACAAACAAATATCGTAAAAAAAGGATGTTCAGATAGACGGGCTGAACACCTTTCCCTTTTCGTTTATTGACAAACACGCAAGCCTCCATTACGATTTTCATATCTTTTTTAAAAAATCTGAAAGAAGGCATCGGTACATTCTATGAATCCTATCCAACACATACTAGATACATACCCGCTTATTGTGCTAGACGGCGCCATGGCGACTGAGCTTGAACGCAAAGGCTGTGATTTGAACGACAGTCTCTGGTCAGCCAAAATCCTGATGGAAGAGCCGGAGCTGATCAAACAAGTGCATACTGATTATTTCGCGGCAGGCGCCGACTGTGCGATCACCGCCAGCTATCAATCTACGTTTGAAGGCTTTGCCGCACGCGGGCTGAGCGAAGCCGAAGCACGCCGTCTGATCGAGATGTCCGTCAGCATCGCAGCAGAAGCACGTGATGAATTTTGGGCGTTTGAAGAAAACCGCCTGAATCGTCCGAAACCGATCATCGCAGCTTCTGTAGGCCCTTATGGCGCCTATCTTGCGGACGGTTCTGAGTATCGTGGCCACTACGGAATCTCAGAGGATGAACTTGTTGAATTCCATCGCCCCCGCATGAAGGCGCTGATCGAAGCCGGAGCTGATGTTTTGGCATGCGAAACGATCCCGTGTCTGAGCGAAGCAAAAGCGATTGCGCGGCTGCTGAAGGAATTTCCCGAAGCGTATGCGTGGATCAGCTTCAGCGCAAAAGACAGCCAGCATATCAGTGACGGAACACCTGCCGCTGACTGCGCGTCATGGCTTGATGAGCACCGCCAAATTGCGGCGTTCGGCATCAACTGCACGCCGCTTCAGCATATCCCTTTTTTAATAGAGGAGTTAAAAAAGCACTCATCAAAACCGATCATTGTCTACCCGAATTCAGGCGAGCAATACGACCCCAAGACAAAAACGTGGAACGGCGCAGGATGCGCAGAACCTTACGGAACAAGCGCCCGCACGTGGCATGAAAAAGGGGCGAAGCTGATAGGAGGCTGCTGCCGGACAACACCAGAAGATATCAAAGAAATTGCGTCTTGGGCGCGCTCTTTAAAAACAACTTGACTTATCGGAATTGTTTGTATATTCTATCTAAAAGCCGGTTCGCCGGAATCTCGTGTCACTCGCTGACATGAGATTTTTTATTAGGAAGGAAATAAATCGCCGATAGAAAGTTGGAAAAAGATGAAATCTGTTCACAACAAGAATGAGACAAACTTTCAGAGAAGTATGAAAAGCCGGCACCTCTTTATGCTTTCCTTAGGGGGTGTCATCGGAACCGGGCTGTTTTTAAGCTCTGGCTATACCATTCAGCAGGCAGGCCCGGCGGGAACGATACTCGCCTACTTAGTCGGCGCCGGAATTGTCTATTTGGTTATGCTGTGCCTCGGTGAGCTGTCGGTGGCGATGCCTGTAACAGGCGCCTTTCACACGTATGCGGCCACATACATAGGGCCGGGCACCGGATTTACGGTCGCTTGGCTGTACTGGCTGACATGGACTGTGGCATTGGGATCAGAATTCACAGCAGCAGGCCTGTTAATGCAGCGCTGGTTTCCCCATACATCCGTTTGGATGTGGAGCGCCGTCTTTGCGCTGTTGATTTTCTTGCTGAATGCATTTTCAGTCAAGTTTTTCGCTGAATCAGAATTTTGGTTTTCCAGCATCAAAGTATTAGCCATTATTATGTTTATTCTTTTAGGCGGCTCTGCCATGTTCGGCATCATCCCGATTCAAGGCGGAGAAGCCGCTCCGATGCTGTCCAACTTCACAGCGGAAGGCGGTCTCTTTCCGAATGGATTTGTCCCGATTTTGATGACAATGCTGGCCGTCAACTTTGCCTTTTCGGGAACTGAGCTGATCGGGATTGCCGCCGGAGAAAGCGTCGATCCCGACAAAACAATACCAAAAGCGATAAAAACAACGGTCTGGCGTCTGTCACTCTTCTTTATCGGAACGATTTTTGTCCTGTCAGGGCTGATTCCAATTCAAGAAGCTGGCGTCATCAAAAGCCCGTTTGTCGCTGTCTTTGACAGAGTCGGTGTGCCGTACGCAGCCGATATTATGAATTTTGTCATTCTGACAGCGATCCTGTCAGCGGCTAATTCAGGACTCTACGCCTCTTCCCGGATGCTGTGGTCTTTATCAAAAGAAAAGACGCTTCACCCGGCATTTGCAAAGCTGACGTCAAAAGGAACTCCGTTTAACGCGCTAATGTTCAGCATGATCGGCGGCATTCTGTCATTGCTGTCCGGCGTATTTGCGCCAGACACTGTATACGTTGTGCTCGTGTCGGTTTCTGGTTTTGCGGTCGTTGTTGTGTGGATGGGTATCTCCGCTTCTCAATTTATGTTCAGAAAACGTTATATCGAAGCGGGAAACAAGGTCGCCGATTTAAAATACCGGACCCCTTGGTATCCGTTCGTGCCGATTGCCGCGTTCCTCTTATGTCTGGCTTCCGTCATCGGCATAGCCTTTGATCCGAATCAAAGAATCGCACTGTATTGCGGCATTCCGTTTATGGCCGTCTGCTATGCTGTGTATTATGCGAAAAACCGGAAAAGCAAGCAGACATCTGATATGACTTATTCAAAGTAAAAAGAACCTGCCTCCGAGCAGGTTCTTTTTTCATACTTCACACTTCCACTATCCAGTTAAACGGACCTTTCACTTTGCCAAGCTGAATATCTGTTATCGTTTCATACAGTTTTTTCGATATGTCCCCGATTTGTCCGTCGCCTACAATCACCGTTTTTCCATGAATATTGAGTTCACCGACAGGCGTAACCACAGCTGCCGTGCCCGTGCCGAAGACCTCCGTCAATTCCCCGCGTACAGACGCCGCATAAATGTCATCAATTGAAATTCTATCTTCACGAACCGGAATGCCCCAGCTGCGAATCAGTTCAATGGCAGACGCCCGTGTAACCCCGCTTAAAATGCTTCCGTTTAAAGCCGGGGTGACAGCTTCCCCATTGATGACAAAAAAGATGTTCATGCTTCCGACTTCTTCCACATATTTCTTTTCAATAGCGTCAAGCCACAGCACCTGGTCATAGCCCCGCTCATTCGCTTTTCGCTGCGCTTGAAGGCTGGCCGCGTAATTTCCCGATGTTTTTGCACATCCGACTCCGCCATTCACCGCCCGCACGTACTCATCTTCGACGTAAATTCTAACCGGCTTCAGCTGATCGCCATAATAGGATCCGACAGGCGAAAGCACGATCATAAATGTATAGCTTTTGGATGCCTTCACCCCGAGACTCGGTTCTGTGGCGATAACAAAGGGACGAATATACAATGACGTTCCCTTTTCCTTTGGAACCCAATCTTTCTCCAGTTCAATTAATTGCGTCAATGCTTCAAGCACCAGCTCTTCATCTAAAGGGGGCATACTCATGCGCTCACACGACCTGTTCAGCCGTTTGATATTTTGGTCAGGCCGGAACAGCAGCACTCTGCCATCTTCTGTCCTATACGCTTTTAATCCTTCAAACACAGCCTGGCCGTAATGAAATACAGATGAAGAAGGATCAAGCGTAAGCGGCGCATACGGTGCAATTCTCGGATGATGCCAGCCCATTCCCTCCTCATAATCCATCACAAACATATAATCCGTAAAATATTTTCCGAATTCCAATGATGACGGGTCGGGCTTTTCCTTATGAAATGCCATTTTTTCTCGTTCAATAAGCTTATTCAATCTTAGCACACCTTCCGTAGTTATTTAAATATTCAGTCTTTTTAAAATTACAAAAAACACAGCCGCTTCTTTCATGATACGCCGCTTCCAACCTATAAATTTCAGAATATTCTTTATGATCATGAGCTATTATACACCACATTCATTGTCAAATGAAGATGAAATAAAAGAAAAACAGCCAGATTCAATCCGGCTGTGACATTAGACCGCTAAATACAGGATGACAAGATGACAAATCAGCAAAATATACACTGCGATCACAAATTGCCAATTGACCTTCCGCGCCCATGCAAACACCAACATCATGACAGGCAGTATCACTGTCCCCGCCAGCTTGTGAACCGTCATATCCGGGCTGTTTGTTGCATCATAATGAATCGGCATCTCCGCCGGAAGAAACGGATAACACACAATTGAAAGGATGAAAGCAGCAATGACAGACCCCCACAGCACTTTTCCATTCGTCAAAAGAAACATAGAACCACCATTCCTTTCTTCAACACGTATTCTTTATGAATCATATGACTGTTCTACGGTGAATTTCGTTCGGTCTCCCCGCGTAATCATTTGCGCATATTCCACTATCTCTTCATTTTTATCATAGGTGAGGGATTCTGATAAAAACGCTGGCGCTCCGACATTGGTTAATAAGTGGCCGCTGATCGTTTCATCCGTTAAAATCGGTTCGATCGATTCCGTGCCCCTGCTGATTTCTATATTGTATTTTGTCCTTAATAGTTCAAAAAGCGAGCCGGTGCACTCTTCCTGTGCCAGCCCGGGTGCCGCTTTCCAAGGAATATATGAGGTGTGATACTGCAAGGGTTCCCCCTCGGCGTATCTGACTCTGATCAGCTTATTGACAGGTTCACCCTCTTTCACTTTCAAAAGCTCGGCAATGGAGTGATCAGCAGGAATCACAACCAGTTCAAGCACTTTTGATTCAGAACGCAGACCTCTCATTTGTTCTGCGAAGCTCGTAATCTTATGCGGGATCGGTGTTTGTATTTTTGCGGCTGATACAAATGTTCCTTTTCCTTGAATCCGTTTAATATACCCTTCAAGCTCAAGCTGCTGCAGGGCCAGTCTCACCGTTGTTCTGCTGACATCAAATTGTTCGCAAAACTCGCTTTCCGTCGGCAGCTGATCATTCGCCTGATATTTGCCAGACTTGATTAATTCAATGACTTTAAACTTGATAACAGAATATAAAGCTGTCATTTCATCTCCCCCCCATTCTGTATGCAATCCGTTCTTTTTATTGAGACCATCATACCACTTGCCTTTTCTATATGAAAGATTTGCACTGTCCTTTTATAACAAATTTTCAGAAAATAATATTGACAGTTTCATGATGTCGGTGCTAAATTCGTAATGACAACTATTATAAATTGATTATAACAAATATGGTGCTTGTTTATCTATGAGGGGGTGTCGCATGAGGATTATTGTCGCCGATCACTATGAAGAGCTCTGTAAGTTAAGCGCTAACATTGTTAAGAAACACGTACAGGAAAAGAAAGATGCCGTTCTCGGCTTGGCAACTGGAAGCACGCCGGTCGGCTTGTACAAGCAGCTGATTTCAGACTATCAGTCAGGTGAAATTGATTTTTCAAAGGTTACTACATTTAATTTGGATGAATATGCAGGTCTCTCTCCGTCTCATCCGCAAAGTTATAACCATTTTATGCACGAGTATCTGTTTCAGCATATCAATATGCAGCCTGGCCATATTCATATCCCGCAAGGAGACAATCCGCAGCTTGAGGCTGAATGCAAAGTATACGAGGATCTCATCCGCCGGGCGGGAGGGATTGATATTCAAATTCTCGGCATCGGCGCCAATGGCCACATCGGCTTTAATGAACCGGGCTCTGATTTTGAGGATCGAACACGAATTGTCAAGCTGTCAGAAAGCACAATACAGGCAAATGCGAGATTCTTTGGCGGCGATCCTGTACTGGTCCCGAGACTTGCCATTTCAATGGGCATTCAAACCATCCTGGAATTCAGCAGACATATTGTGCTTTTAGCGAGCGGCGAGGAAAAAGCAGATGCTATTCAGAAGATGGCTGAAGGCCCTGTCACGACAGATGTACCGGCCTCCATTCTTCAAAAACATCATCTAGTAACCGTTATCGCAGACCAAAAAGCAGCCCAAAAATTAAAGATTGAAACATACTCATAACTCAATAAAAGGAGACTGTCATGTTTAAAAAGGCATTTCAAATTCTGCAGCAGCTTGGACGCGCATTGATGACTCCCGTTGCCGTCCTGCCGGCAGCCGGTCTGTTGCTCCGTTTCGGTGACAAGGATTTGCTGAATATCCCTATTATTAAGGATGCGGGCGGCGTTGTATTCGATAACCTCCCGCTGATTTTCGCCGTGGGGGTTGCGATCGGTTTAGCCGCAGGCGAAGGTGTAGCCGGACTTGCCGCTGTCATCGGGTACTTAATTTTAACCGTCACCCTCGACAACATGGGGAAATTACTCGGCCTCCAGCCTCCGTATGAAGGCGCCGAGCACCTGATTGATATGGGCGTATTCGGAGGCATCATCATCGGGCTTCTCGCCGCCTATTTATATAAACGTTTTTCAACAATTGAACTGCATCCGGTCCTTGGATTTTTCTCTGGAAAACGGTTTGTCCCGATTATCACTTCCATCAGTTCATTGGTGATCGGCGTTATTTTCTCATTTGTTTGGCCGCTGATCCAAAACGGAATTAACGCAGCCAGCAGTTTAATTGCCGATTCAACGGTCGGCCTGTTCTTTTATGCAACGATCTATCGTTTGCTGATTCCTTTTGGCCTGCATCATATTTTTTATACACCTTTCTATTTTATGATGGGAGAATACACAGACCCGTCAACAGGCAGCACCGTAACCGGCGACCTGACAAGGTTTTTTGCGGGAGACCCGACTGCCGGGCGCTTTATGATGGGAGATTTCCCTTACATGATTTTCTGTCTGCCGGCAGTTGCACTTGCCATTATCCATACCGCACGTCCTGAAAAGAAAAAAATGATCTCCGGCGTGATGATTTCTGCGGCGCTCACATCTATGCTGACGGGTATTACAGAGCCGGTTGAATTCTCTTTCTTGTTCGTTGCGCCCGTGCTCTATTTGATTAACTCGATTCTCGCCGGCGTCATCTTTGTCGTTTGTGATTTATTCCATGTCCGCCATGGCTATACGTTCTCGGGCGGCGGTATTGATTACGTTTTAAACTATGGACTGTCGACAAATGGCTGGGTTGTCATTCCTGTCGGGATTGTATTTGCTATCATTTATTATTATTTGTTCCGATTTGCGATTTTGAGATGGAATTTAAAAACGCCGGGCCGTGAAACAGATGAAGCTGATCAGAATGAGGCAAAAGCGCCTGTTGCAAAAGGCCAGCTAGCCTTTCAAGTGCTTCAGGCCTTAGGCGGACAGCAAAATATCGCAAACCTGGACGCGTGTATCACAAGGCTTCGTGTGACTGTTCATCAGCCAAGCCAAGTCAGCAAGGATGCATTAAAACAGCTTGGCGCAGTAGGTGTGCTGGAAGTCAACAACAACTTCCAGGCGATATTCGGGACAAAATCCGATGCCTTAAAAGACGACATCAAAACGATCATGGCTGGGGGCGTACCTGATGCCGCCGCGCTGGATTCAGAGGCTGACATCCGGCAGAAAACCGATCCCGAAGAAACCTTTATTTATCCGCTCAAAGGAGAAACAGTCTCTTTAACAGACGTGCCTGATCCAGTTTTTTCAGAAAAAATGATGGGCGAGGGGTTTGCGATTGATCCATCGGAAGGAAAAGTCATTGCCCCAGCAGACGGCGAAATCGTCTCCATTTTTCCGACGAAGCACGCTATAGGCTTTAAGAGCGCCGGCGGCACCGAAATCTTGATCCATGTTGGCATTGATACGGTCAAATTAAACGGGGAAGGCTTTGAAGCACATGTGACGAGCGGACAAGCCGTCAAACAAGGTGAACTGCTTCTCACATTTGATCTCGAAACCATCAAACAGCATGCCGCTTCAGCTGTAACACCGATTATTTTCACAAATGCATCTGAGGAAGAGATGAAGCACATTCAAATAAAGTAAAAAAAACCCCCTCTACGGGGGATTTTTTCGTTCAAGTATGAAAACATCGCCACAATAAAAAAGACAAAATCCCAAAACGAAACTTTTAGGATTTTGTCAACAATCTAACAACACCTTAAAAACAAGGTGCACTATCTATTATTCAGCAGCAGCGTGATCTTCTTTTTCAATCGCTGCCAGTCTTGCGTTTACTTCTTCTTCTGTCATATTGTGCTCTTTGACATACAGGTTTCTTGAGTTCGTGCGGCATTCGTGGCTGCAGCTGCGCATATACTTATACTCATTTTCCGGTGTGCATATCATTTTTTTGTTGCAAGATGGATTTGCGCAGTTCACATAACGCTCACACGGTTCACCTGTAAAGTGGTCTTTTCCGACAATCACATGCTCGACACGGTTGACAGGCACGCTGATTCTTTCATCGAATACGTAGCACTGGCCGTCCCAAAGCTTGCCTTGCACCTCAGGATCTTTTCCGTATGTCACGATTCCGCCGTCAAGCTGTGATACATCTTCAAAACCTTGTTTCATCAGCCAACCTGAGAATTTTTCACAGCGCACGCCGCCTGTGCAGTACGTTAAAATCTGTTTGCCTTCAAGCATGTCTTTGTTTTCTTCGATCCACTCAGGCAATTCACGGAAGGCTTCGATATCAGGACGGACAGCGCCTCTGAAATGGCCAAGATCATACTCGTAATCGTTACGCGCGTCGATCACAATTGTGTTTGGGTCCTGCATTTTCTCGTAAAATTCCGCAGGCTTCAAATGCTGTCCCGTTGTTTCATTCGGATCCACATCATCTTCAAGACGAAGCGTTACAAGCTCTTCCTTATGGCGGACGAAGATTTTCTTGAACGCATGGCCTTCTTCCTCATCAATTTTAAATACCATATCCGCAAAACGAGAATCAGCTTTCATTGTTTCCATATATTTTTCAGTCTGCTCAACCGTACCTGATACCGTACCGTTAATTCCTTCAGAAGAAACAAGGATACGGCCTAGCAAACCAAGCTCCTTACAAAAAGCCAGATGCTGCTCTCTAAACGCCTCTGGATCTTCAATCGGAACATATTTATAGTAAAGTAATACTCTGTATTGTTTTTCCATGATTTAAACACCCTGTTCAATTATAGTTAGTTGCTATGCACACTCTTACTATATCATACAGGAAAGTGCCATAAAGTTGAACCTATCAGCCCACACTCTATTTTCAGAGCAGAATGGCTGATACATGGGGACGAAAAAGGGTGTTGATCAATTCGGTATGGTTTTTTCCATTCATTTACTAATAGGTTGATTTCCTGTTTATCCTACTCCACCTCTTCTTCAAACGATAAATTCACGGGTTCTTCCAAAAGTTCAGAAGCCACTTCCATATTCGTAGACGGCACATGTTTATCCCCTTCTTCAAAAGGCACTTGATCAATCCAAGTCTGGCCCGGACCGGACAATAAAACGCCAAATGAAATCACAGCGCTATTTTCCGGAACATCTAACACGATAGAATAATAATTCCAATTCGTTGTCCCAGTAATCGGCCTATTACTCATATTCTAGAATTGAAGAATATCTCCCGCCACACTATCCACCCTCATCCAAAGTGAGGAGAATTGCTGAACCGGTTTCGTCTGAATAAACTCCGAAAGCCTGATTCTTTTTCATATATAACGCCCGGTTTTAAACTGCTACATCATCGTAGAAAAGTCACCGGCATCCTGTACCGTTTTAGACTTTACATACCCCGACACCTTTCCTTGATGAACATTTTCATGATCAACCCCCATTTCAAAATGAATAGACATCACAAAAGTCTCCTTTTCCAGTATCAAAAAGCTTGTTGACCTGCCCTCAGTTAGGCTAATCAACAAGCTTATTCCATTCTAGATATCTTTATATTTCCCTGTCACTTCTCCCGGTTTACTTTCCCTTTCTTCAAAGATTTATGTTTTAAGCGCTTCGTTTTATTTTTCTCTCATGACCTGTTGAAAATAAAACCGATACGTGTTCCCCAAAAACGTCTCGACAGGCAATTGCACCTCTTGCCGATATTTACCGATGATACATGGAAAATGGTCCATTCCTTTTTGCCGAAGGTCATCTGCTTTTTCCGGCTCATTCTCTTTTACAAGCTCACGAATGAGTGTCTCTGCAACCGGCCAACATGCATTTCGAAGATTCAGAAGGGATTCATGATCCCCTGTTTGCTGAAAACGCTGTATCCAGTTCATCAGTTGTTCATCCATCATCATCACCTCCTTCAATGATAAGCCGACAGACATCATCTGCCAATCTGTTCGTTGATCGCTTGTCAGATTTTCTTCATGCGGTCCTGTTTATATTTGTTTCTATGCTCCCGCCTTTCGTAGACCTTTTTTCCCTGTTTTTCGTTTGAGTGATGATCCATCTCATATCAGCATCGTTTTCATCTATTTTCCATATTGATTAGACATAATCAAACTTGTAAAATGTACCACAATATGTAACCTAACAAAGCATATCAACTCATTTGTCAGATTACCTCCATTATATTTTCATACTTGAAGAAAAAGGAGTATTGAAACATGCATACCTTAGAAGATGTAAAACAACCCAACTTACAGGCCGCAGTAAATTATGTAAATAAAGTGTATAAAGCTGTGGAGCAGCGCAACCCTCATGAAGCGGAGTTTCTTCAAGCTGTAAAAGAAATATTCGATTCCCTCACACCAGTCTTAGCCAAACATCCAGAATACATCAAACACAATATCCTTGAAAGAATCGCAGAACCTGAACGAATGATAACGTTTCGCGTCCCATGGGTTGATGATCAGGGCTGTGTTCAGGTCAACCGCGGATTCCGCGTACAATTCAATAGCGCGATTGGCCCTTACAAAGGCGGTTTGCGGTTCCACCCTTCCGTCAATGCCAGCATTACAAAATTTCTGGGATTTGAGCAGATTTTCAAGAACTCCTTAACAGGCCAGCCGATCGGAGGAGGAAAAGGTGGATCAGATTTTGATCCAAAAGGGAAATCAGACGGAGAAGTAATGCGCTTTACCCAAAGCTTCATGACAGAGCTCTGTAAATATATAGGACCGGATCAGGATGTGCCTGCTGGCGATATCGGCGTCGGGGCGAGAGAAATCGGATACATGTTCGGACAGTATAAGAAAATAAAAGGCGGATATGAGGCCGGCGTATTAACTGGGAAAAGCCCAGGCTTTGGCGGAAGCTTAATCCGCACAGAAGCTACCGGCTACGGCACGGTTTACTTTATGCAAGAGCTCTTAAAAGACAATGGCCTTACTTTTGAAGGCAGCACCGTTGTTGTTTCCGGCTCTGGAAATGTGGCCATCTATGCGATAGAAAAAGCCGCTGAACTCGGTGCATCGGTTGTGGCATGCAGCGATTCAAACGGTTATATTTATGACGAAAACGGCATCAACCTCAGTACACTGAAGCGTTTAAAAGAGGTTGAACGCAAACGACTCAGCGAGTATGTAAAAGAGCATCCGCACGCGCAGTATGTCGAAGACGGCTCTGGTATATGGTCCATTCCATGTGACATCGCTTTGCCGTGCGCAACACAAAATGAAATTGACGAGACAGACGCGAACATTCTCGTGAGAAACGGCGTAAAGGCTGTTGGAGAAGGCGCGAACATGCCATCTACATTGGATGCCATCGAAGTGTTCAGAAGCAATCAAATTCTTTTCGGTCCTGCGAAAGCAGCCAATGCGGGCGGTGTCTCCGTCTCAGCCCTTGAAATGGCGCAAAACAGCGCCAGATTATCTTGGCCAGCGGAAAAAGTAGATGCTAAACTGCGCGATATTATGGTCACTATTTATCGTGACAGTATGACGGCGGCTGAAAAATATGGCCAGCCGGGGGACTTGATCACAGGCGCCAATATCGCCGGGTTCCTAAAAGTAGCAGACGCCATGGTTTCTCAAGGCGTTATATAAAAACAAAGAGGCGCCGGCTTTTAAAAGCCGGCGCCTCTTTATTTATTTCATATAGCCAATTGCCTGTCCCACTTGGACTTCTTGGCCTTCTGTTAAATGGGCGGCCGGCTGGAACGCGTCTTTTTCAAAAATCAAAATGACGGTTGAGCCGAATGAAAAGTATCCAAGCTCCTCGCCGATCTTCAATTCACCCCGGGTGCTCGTCTGCACGATAGAGTTAATATTCATCGCGCCGACAGGAATCATCAGGACACTTCGGGTGCCGCCATTCAACTCGTACACAAACCGGTAATTTTTCGAAAGCACATCTTTTCCGTATTGTAACCCTAATTGATTGACCGGATATGAGCGATTTCCGAGCTCGGCCAGCTTTTGATACGTGCAGCTGATCGGGGAATGGAAACGGTGATAATGCCGCGGGCTTAGATACAGTACGATGAAGTATCCGCCGTTATATTGATGGTCCGCGCTTTTACAGCCGGTCAGCTCAGCGAATGAGTAATCTTTTCCCTTTACCGTAAAGGTCTGGTTTGGATTAATTGTTCCTATCGTCTGAACCACACCGTCAACAGGGCTGACCACCGCGTCCGCCTCTTTTGAAACAGGGCGCCGCTCCAAATTAATATGCCGAATGAACAATTCGGAAAGCGAGCCGTAATCAGCGGCCGAGCCATCTACATCGTCCCAGTTGATCCGAAAATGTTTTGAGAAAAGCGGAATGACCGGTTTGCTCATGTTAGACTCGCAAAATCTTTTAATCAGATAGGAAGACAGACGATGATTTGTCAGCTCTATCAATGAACGATACAGAATCTTTACAGCTGTGTTAAACATGAATAATCCCTATTACCCTTCCGATTGTAATAAAAATAAAGCACCATAAAAAGGCGCCGACTGCTGCAAACACAATATACGTTTTCAGCTCCATTTTGCCGATTCCTGAAAAGTAGCACGTCATATGTCTGACGCCGGGTATGAAATAACCAAAAATGAGCGAATATGGACCGTATTTCTTCATCCATTTTTCCACTTTGATCATTCTCTTTTCTTTTAATCCGACCCACTTGCCGTACTTGTCGATAAACGGGCGGCCGGCTTTTCTGCCGATCATGTAGCTGATCAGCATACCTGACAAAGCTCCGACAAAGCTGATGAATATTGAAAGCTCATAATTCAGCACGTCCGTATTTGTGAAGTAGCCGACAACAGTCATCATCACTTCATCTGGAATCGGCAATCCAACAATCCCTAATACCAGCATCAAAAAAATAGCGAGATAACCGTAATCCGCTATGAGATCCTGAACTAATTCCATCTCCCGGACTCCAGGTTTTCTGCCGCATGTTTTTTAAAATGAGGGAATTTGATTTTACTCACCATTAAATATGAAAGTCCGCAAGCTCCGATTGCCAGCAGGATCGGGTGATAGGTAAAGCTGAGAAGCACAAGACACATACCCGCAAATGGAATCGGCATTCCGATAAATGTCGGAAGCTTACTTTGTTCAATGTTAAATTTAGAGAGGCGAAGCATTCCGCAAATGCTGTACGTCAATGCGCATAAAATCCCGATAAATGGAAGGGAATATAATGCGACACTGTAAGCAAGCATGGAAGGAGCCACACCAAACGTCACCAGGTCGGCAAACGAATCCAGTTCTTTGCCCATATCAGAAACGGCATTTAGCTTACGTGCAGCCATCCCGTCAAAAAGGTCGAGAAGCATGCCGGTAAAAATGAAAAGCACTGCTGAATGAATGTTATGATATAACAAGGAATGAATCGCCAGCAGGCCGCAAATAAAATTTCCTATTGTAATCATACAGGGGATATAATTCACAGTGTAACCAAACCTCCAATTGTAAAACCATCTATCATTATTCGACGTTATAGGCCGAATAGCGTTACAGGAAAAATTTTCTCTATTAAGCATAATAACATAAAAGGCCCGACAAAAAGCAGCACTCAAATTCTATTATTATACAACATTTGTTACCTTTTGAAAAATGAATGCCATTCTTTTCTTGTTTCTGGCAATTTTTATTCTCCGCTCAAAAAGGACAAGACGCGTTGATTGACGTATTCCGGCTGCTCCAGAGATAACAGATGTCCGGCGTTCTTCACGATTTCAGCCTGAATTCCCGGTACCAATATGGAAGCACGCTCTAAAGCCATTTGCTGATGATACATGACTTCGTGCTCGCCAAACATCAGCAGCATCGGGACCGAAACCGATTTCAATTCCCGGTCTGTGAACACGTACGGAAAGCCGTTTTCTGTCGGTTTCAGGCTTCTTTGTTCATCCCGCCATTCCACACCCGCCACAATTTGTTTTCGCAGCACAGGATGCAGATCATAACGGCTAGCCGTGATCCACTCGATATAAGCCTCAGCTCCTCTTGCTCCTGTAAGTCCCGCAGTAAATTTATAGACATCTGGATCATAAGATATAAAGGCTTCAGCAGGGCTCATCACAATTGCCCGCTTTACTCTTTCGGGTGCTTGAAGCAAGAAATTTACGATATAGGATCCACCCAGCGAGAGGCCGGCCAGGTGGGCGCTCTCAAGTTCAAGCGAATCTAAGACGTCTTTCAGCCATTCTGCGGAATCTGCTCTCGTATCCAGAGCAGCTGACGGTATACTTTTATTTTTGTCTCCTATTATATCGACCGCATATGTACGAAATTGACTGCTCCACGCCGCGATATTCGGATACCACATAACAGAGCTGAAGAGTCCCCTGTGAAGCAATACGAGTGAAGGTGCGTCCTTTGGCCCTTTTGCCATGATATGTGTTTTGCCAAAACGAGTAGAAACATAGAATGATTCCGGCTCAATCGGCCACAAAGAAAGGCTGTGATCATATGCCTGGCAAAAGCGAAGACCGCTTTCAGCCGAGGCAAGCTGCATCGAATCTTGTGTCATCTTCTTCTTTTTCCTCCGGGTTTGATTGATATAAAATTAAGGATAATGCTCCTTTCATCTCATAAGAAAAAATACCTATTTATCATTATCTCACATTCTAAATTTCCAGTATATAGTTTGACTTCCCGGATAAATAAAAAAAGGCCGTTTCCCCTTGAAACCAAGGAAACCGCCTATTCTTTGAAGGCTAATGAAATGGCCTTATCTTTCTGATCCTCTGTTAATGAGATGTGATGGGTTACTGACTTTTCATCCTTCGTCAATGCGACTGAGTAGTCACCTTTTTTGCCGGTATCCCATTTGACGTCTCCATTTTTATCTGTTTTGCCGAGTATCTCGCCAATCTCTATACTCGGCTCTTGATCTGAGGCCGGTGCTGCGACAATCGTCACTTGCACCCCTTCAACCGGCAGCCCCTCGGCATCCTCCACATGAAGAGTGACAGGAATCGTTGTTTCTTTCTGAGCAGATTGGGTCGGTGAACCGCACCCGCATAAAAACAAAATAAACATGAAAATGGCTAATTTGCTGTACTTATTGATTTGCCCAATATTGAATATTGTTGAATACATCATTCGTCACCCTTGTTCCCAAGTTGTATGACGATCCTCCGTTCGTGTGAATTGCAATAGCTGTCTGGCCTGTGTCACTGTAGTTTCGATAAACAGGTGAGCCGCTTTGGCAGCCATACGTATCGGTTGTATAGGTTAGCTTATATGTTTCAGCGGATCGAATCGGCTTTGTACCAGACCACATTGTGCCAAATGTTTTGTCACATGGGAATCCTGTCACTGACGAGGAAAGGCCCACAGGACTGCTGCTGTTTGTTGTCCGGTAGCCGTACCAGCCAACCGTGTTTCCGGGAGAACCGTTTAATTTTATAGCTCCGTAATCATAATTGGTGTTATTGCTTTCCGTCCATCCTTTAACAGAGTAAAACATCGTGCCTGAATAAGTTCCATATGGATATGACGAACCATTGCGGCCCGGCGCGGCTGTTATCGTTGAAGCCCAGCCATGATCCTGGCTGTACACACAATGTCCAGCCGTTACGACTGTATTGGCATTGACTAAAAACCCGGTGCAGCCATATGTGCTTGAGGTGTTGGGATACTTGATTGAAAGTTGGACAGTTGCTCTGTAAGGAAAAGATGTAGTGCTGGAGATTCTGGTGCGTTCATCGGTTCCGATGATACTCGAAGGCTGTAAGGCTTGAATGTTTTTTTCCAGTTCCTTTTGGCCGTATAGCGATTTACTTGTTTTCCCGGTTCCCTCATAAGGAGCGGAAACCTGTTCTTCTTTTGACGTTTGGTTTTTCGTAGCATCAGCTTCTTTACCGGTATTCGATACAGACATTTGCGGGTTCTCCGCCGCTTTTGCCGGGGCGCCGAAAGATACCGACGCTGCTAATGCCAAACATAAAACCGTTACGTAAGCGAACCACCGTTTTCTGAATGTTGGAACTAATTTCATTTTGTCATCTCCCTCCCTTTGTGTCAACCACCCTTAACAGTGGAAGACTTTTACATTATAATCACGTTTCTGATTCTTATGATAAAACTTTTATCAGGAATGAAAAAAGGCCTTGTACCCTGACAAGGCCTGCTTTCGCTCTATGTTATAGATAGCTGATCCAACGCTTTCTTTGCGTTATTTCTCGCTGTTTCAACTGTATCAGCCGCAGAAAGCGCAACCGCCATACGGCGTCCGGCTTTCGTTATCGGCTTACCAAAGACGCGAACTTGAGTTTTCGGTACTGCCAGTGCGTTTTCCAGCCCTTCAACTGTGTAATCCGCTGATTCTTCCGGTGCTTTGAGGGGCCGGCTGGCGCCAGGAGAAAGCTGTGTGATTTCTGTAATCGGAAAACCGAGAATCGCCCGGACATGCAGCGCGAACTCTGACAAATTTTGCGTCACCAGCGTGACCAGGCCCGTATCATGCGGACGAGGAGAAACCTCACTGAAATACACCTTATCTTTCGCAAGGAAAAGCTCAACACCAAACAGGCCGTATCCGCCAAGCTCATCCGTAATGGCTTTCGCAATATGCTTCGCTTCTTCCATTTGCTGCTCTGTCATATGATGCGGCTGCCATGATTCGATATAGTCTCCGTCCTTTTGCACATGGCCGATCGGCTCGCAAAATGCCGTGCCGTTTACCGCTCGTACGGTTAAGAGCGTAATTTCTGATTCGAACGGGATAAACTCCTCAACGATCACGCGCCCATTTTTCACACGTCCGCCTTCTATGGCTGTCTCCCAGCAGCTCTTTACATCTGCTTCAGAGCGGCATACGCTCTGGCCTTTTCCAGAAGAACTCATCAATGGTTTAACGACACAAGGAAAGCCAATCTGAGCTGCCGCTTGTACAAATTCGTCATATGTATTCGCAAACTCATAGCCAGCCGTCGGAAGTTCGAGCGTTTCCGCCGCAAGCCGCCTGATCCCTTCCCGATCCATCGTTAGCTTTGCAGCACGCGCATTCGGGATGACGTGAAACCCTTCCTCCTCTAGCTTCAGCAATTCATCGGTCGCGATCGCCTCAACCTCAGGCACAATCAAATCCGGCTTTTCTTTCTCAATAATGGTTCTGATCTGCTCGCGATCCAGCATATCAACGACATAACTATTGTGTGCGACCTGCATCGCCGGAGCGTGCTCATAACTGTCAACTGCCACTGTCTGCACCCCTAGACGCTGAGCTTCAATCACTACCTCTTTTCCTAACTCACCTGAACCTAACAACAAAACCTTCTTTGATTGATACATCTTTGCCCCTCCTATCTATTTCCAACCATTATAACTGAAATATTTGAAAAATAAATTTTTATTCAAAAAGACGAAATTAGAAATCATCATGAGCTTGCAACAGAGATTTTTTCATAAGAATGCAGGTGAGCTCCACATATACCGTAGAGAATCACCTAAAATTTATTTGCACAAGATCAGTGTAGAAACCGGCATATGGGCATGACAGCTAATTCAGCAGCTTTCCCTGTCTGCGAGTAAAATGAATAAATAGAATCAGTAAAAAAGTACTGTTTTTCCTTGATTATTCAGTTTACGCTCCTTTCCTCAATTCACCATGGTACCATATTTACAGGAAAATTCAGGCGAAAGGACACAGTACATTGAAAACACTTGAAGCAAATACAATTTTAGAAGCTGCTGAAACGCGCCTTAAAGCCTATCAAACATTAAGAGAGCATATGGCTGTTCTAAAGAAACAGTTCAAAGAGATGGCAAATTTGGATGATGCTATGACAGGCAAGGGTGCTAACGCAATTAAAGCATTCTATAAGGAACAAGCGGCAGGAGCGGAACTGTGGCTGGACCTCATTGACATGAGAATTGCTTTTTTCAAAAACGTGCCAGCTGCAATTGAGGAAGCAACATTCGATGACGATGCATACGTTGAGGAATCTTATCTCGATAATGAATTGCATAACGGACTTGTCAAAGCTGATGGCATTATAGAGGCACAGCATAAAGAAATGAAATCAATCCTGAATTCAATTGATGACATTTTGCCGTTATCCCTCTTCGATCAATCTACTGTCACCGATAAACTGGATAAAGCAGATAAAAAACGAAAAAAAACGGTTACACACCTGCATGACCTAGATGAGAAACTAAACAGTGATTACGAGGCCTCAGAAGCTGTGGAACATGAGGTTCGGGCATTTTTCGAAGCATTGACAGGCGCCACCAGCAAAGGCGGAAGCACAAATCCAATGAACTTTAACGCAAAAGCCTTTCACGAAACAGACGCTTATCAAAACAAAGAAGATATTCACAAACAATCCCAGCAGTTCATCAAAGCAAAAAAACAGGAAGAAATCGAGTATCTTATGAAAAAACTCGACAAAACTACTGATCCTGAGGAATACTTGAAAATTGCAGACAAGATTGGCACTGACAACCTGAACGCTGAGCAATTACAATATTATTCAAGCATTGTTCAAATGAAGGCACAGCAAGAAACAGGAAAAATGCTTGTCGAAGGCGGAAAGGGTGTAATTGTCGGGCTCTGGGATGCCGGAAAAGATATCGTCACCGGGGCATGCGACCTCGCAGTCGGCGCTTACGATCTTGCTGTATGGTCTTATAGAGCGCAGGGTAAGATGGGCATCGAGGAACAAGTCAAAGCCGGACAGGAACTCCAAAATGTGATCTATAGCGCGCCCGAGACTTTTGAATATATGGTCGATTCATTCAAAACATCTTGGAACGACAATATGGTTCATGGTGATGTATATAGCCGCTCCCATTACATCACCTACGCACTTGCTTCCCTTTTTGGAGCAAAAGGACTCGGAAAAGTGTCATCAGCAACAAAAGCCGGAAAATTCGTGACAAAGGAAACAAAAGCTTTTGTGAACGATCATAAATCTTTAGCAAAGAACATTACTGATAAAGCGAAACCTTATTTCACATTGCCAAATAACAATCATCTAGAACCTGCAATACAGGGCGCTGGGGGTTTTGAGAATCCTGTTTCGAAGCTGAAGAAGGAACTGGATAAGAAGCAAGAGAGTGTTATGCGATTTGATAGCGACCAAAATTTAAAAAGTGAACCGAGCAAGAAATTAATAGCGCAACTGAGCAACGTAGAAAATTTTAGACCTAAAGCGTTAGAACACATCTTTGAAGGCGAGGTAAACTATAGAGAAGCAGCCGTTGGATATCATTATGAGGGATTAGATGATACTGCAGGAAAAGTCATTTCAGGAACAAAAACTGACAAAAATGAACACGGTGTTTACAAAGGGAAAGTTGAAGTAAATGGCAAAAAGAAATTTAGCAACAATGGGTTTTCAACATTTTTCCCTGAAGAATGGACTCCTCAACAAGTCGTTGACTCCATAAATGAAGCATATGAAAATAAAGAATTTATTCCTGGAACAAAAAACACATATGAAGGACGGACAAAAGACAATTTAAGAATTAGAATGTTTATCGATAGCAACGGGAAAATCATTTCAAGTTTTCCGATTTATCCGTAAGTGTAGGAGGACCATATGAAATACAATTATAAATTTGACCAAGTTAGATTTAAGAACGGAAGTAAAAGCCTTGTTATCATATTACCTGAGCGTATTCAATTAGTGGCAGAATTTCTAATGTCAGATGTTCAAGGAGATCCTACCTTTGAATATGAAGTAATAGATAAAGTACTAAACGGGACAAGTGAGTACGAGGAACTAAATGGGAATGTTTGTGGATTAGAAATTAAAAAAGATAAAACTTTTATTTACGATAATCTTGCAGAATACGCAGCTGAAGATGAAGATGATCCCGAAGCATATATAAAAAGCAGAACCTGTGAAATAGAAACAAGAGAACTTAGACAATTAATTGAAATATGGGTAAATGCCCTAAAAGAGTTTAGAGAAAAAAATCCTCAGTAATTATTTTTAAGACGAATCATTATTTTCCTAAATAATGATTCAAACAGTATTATTAGAGAAATATAGGCAGCCGATGATGAAACATTTGTCATTTAGTAGCAGGTGATGAAATCACCTGCTTTCCCTTTTTATCACAGGAACATCATATAAAAAATCCCCAAAAATCATACTACACGCAACCCAAGACCACCACACCGACAGGAGGCATCCCACGCAAAACAAGTCTCGATATAACGAACAATTAAGTAGTAGCTCAACTTTCTGGTGTATTATTGGCCATTTTTGCTTATTATACTGGCTACTTTAATACAAAACTGCATGAACATAAGTTAAAATATGCTCATGCAGTTTTTTAGTTTATTTATGATCTTTTGGAGGTTTATCAAAAATGAAGAATGATCAAATCGTTTTTGAAAAAACAAGGACCATCGCTCATGATATCGATCAGATGCAAAATCAACAGGAGAAAATAGATTATCTTTTTCGCCAAGATTCTCTTACACTCAACCAGTTGAAGCAATATTATTCTGAACCTTTCCTTCCGCTTCATTTTCTAGTGAAAGTAGCAGTTTTATGCATGTTTATATCTATGGCTTTAGCTTCTTTCTTTTTTATTCAAGCAAAAGAAGTCTTCATCAATCCTATATTATCAAATATTTCACCTGCAGTTTTTTCTATTTTTACAGTCATATGTATGTTTATGACTTATACCAACGTCATAAAAAGAGGATATAAAAACAAAGGAGAAGCATCCCTTATTCAACAATCTGAATTCTATGAGAAAAACAAGTTAATTAATACAATACTTTATAAAAAATATAAAGTGGATCAACAAAACATACAAGCAAATGAACCAACTGCCTCTGATAAAGAAGATTCAATGAATTTTCATGCTGTATTGAACCATGTACTTACAATTAGTAAAAATGATAAAGAGCTTTTGGCCTACTTAGATACAAAAGATATTGCTGTGCTAAACCAATTAAAAGCATATTTTTCTGCTCGTCCATTTTCCCTTTCACATTATATGAGTTTAATGTTTTGCGGAAGTATAATTGTCATTTATGCAACTACTCTATTTTCAGGACAAATTAATTACATTGACATACCAGATATGTTTATCTATCTTTTATTCATCATTTTTTTGAAAATCCTTATTGATTTGATAAAGCTTTTAAATATTTCTAGAAAAGGACAATTACATACTGTTCTGCACTTTGTGCAGAGAGCCGAATATTTGCGAATGAAAGGAGTTATAGATTTTATTCTAACTGAAAGATATAACAAAAAAATTCTTTAGTTTTGTTTCAACTTGAATTAAGAAAAGAAATACGCAATTTTTATAATTAGGAGATGTATGTATTGAATGTAGACCTACACACATATAAAGAAACCGAAATAGCAGCGAAGTTTATTTTAGAACATGCAAAAGATGATAAAGAACTTTTGATTTTCCTAAACAAACATGACTCCATCATGCTTAATCAATTAAAAGTATTCTTTAGCGAACCGCAACTCACATTCAAACACACCGTCAAAATCGTTTGTTTCGTGACATTCGTAACTTTATATATTTATTTTTTCAGCACTCGTTTTAATGAATTAATACAATTATCTGTACAAATGTTTTTTGCCTTGATCGGCCTTTTTTGGGTTTTTGTTGTTTTTCCATTCTCAAGAAAAGTTCAAATCTCTGACCGCTTCAAACAAAAATCCGAAAACGCCCGTATTGTCGGCATGATTGACTTCGTATTAGAACAAAAATACAAAAAAAGCATCTCTGAATAATGCCATCATCAGAGATGCTCCTTCTCTCTTACACCTTCTCCGCCATAGCCGCACTGTCACTCGTTACCTCCGCGGGCTCCCTCAGCATCACATTCATCACACTTGCCAGCACAAGCATTCCAATCGACAAATAAAAAGCCATTGTATACTCACCCGTTACCGTATAGATGACGCCTGGGATATACGCGCCGAGTGCCGAGCCAATTTGATGGGCGAGCGACAGCCAGCCGATCATAAGGCCGATCGAGTAGTTTTGAAAATATCGGGTGGCGAGCATTTGAGTCGGCGCAACGGTAGCGAAGTCCACTAATCCAAACAGAATTGCAAAACCTAGAAGCAAGTAGGGTTCGTGGCTGTAAATCAGAATCACAATCGAAAGCGCGCGTACCGCATATAAAAAGCACAGGATTTTCCGGCTGCTCCACCGGTCCGCTACCATTCCGGACAGTAAGATGCCAGCGATATTAAAGCCGGCAAGCAGACTGACAGCGGCACTTGTGACTGTCGTTGAAAAGCCGTGATCGTGAGAAAACGGAATCAAATGGGTATCCATCAGTCCCACGGTCGTAAACCCGCAGATCAAAAACGGCAAAATCAAAAACCAGAATTGCCTCATCCGAAACATTCCAGTCACTGAAAGAGCAGTTGTGTTGGGCGCTGTTTCTTTTTTTGCAGCAGTCAATCCGCCTATCGGCTCTGCATTCTTTTCTGAAGGATTGTTCCGCAGCATCAGCAGTGCAGCCGGAAAAACAATCACGATTAACAGCAAGCCCAATACTACCACCGTCAGCTTCCAGCTAAACCAATGGATCAGCATGAGTGAGCCTGGAACGAGAAGCATTTGCCCCGCTCCAAAACCTGCTTCCATGATCCCAAAGGCTAGTCCCCGCTTTTTGCTGAACCAATTGACGACCAACACACTTGCTGCCACATTCGATGCCCCCCCAACTCCAAGCGAGACACCTAATCCATAAAGCAGAAACAGCTGCCAAGGCGAAGTGACAAAGCATGTTAAGAAAATGCTGATCCCTGTCAGCAGCGCACTCCATGACAAAACAGCCCGGGCACCCCATTTGTCCACAAGCCGCCCAATCACAGGCTGAGATATGCCATAGACAATAAAACTTATTGTAGAAATCAGCGAGATGGTGCCTCGATCCATTGAAAACTGCCGTTCCCACGGCTCCACAAACGCTCCAAACGACAGGCGCACCCCCTGAACGGCCAATAAGATCAAAAAGGTGACGGAAACGATGATCCACGCGTAGTGCAGTCTTTTCATGACAGCTCCAAATCCCACCGTTCTTCTGTCAGACGCTGGCCCCATAATGGCGCTTCTTCTTTCACTTCACTTACCCTGAAACCAAATTTTTCGTAGAGCGGACGAGCCTCAGCCATGGTGCTCACCGTCCAAAGAAAAATGCGTTCAAACCCCATATCCCTGCAATATGTAACCAGGTGCTCCAGCAATTGTGTGCCCAGCCCCCTGCCTCGAAAAGCGTCATCAACTAGGAACCACCTAAGCTGCACGGTCTTTTCATCATGTTTGACCAACCCAACAGAGCCAGCAAATTTCCCGCCGCTTTCCGCAATCCATATGGTTTCAATATCAGCATCAAAGGTCTCATGAAGATAAGCTAAAAACGTGTCGTCCCAGCCATGGGCTTCCGCATAAAATTGTCTCTGTTTTTCGATGAGAAGCTGGAGATCATCCGAAAGAAAATAATCTCTAATCGATATGTCTGACGTTCTGGAAGAAAGCGACTGTGAGAGGATCGCTTCAATTTCTTCCATCGCCTCCGCAAGCTTCCGCTGGTCCTTTTGGTCAATTTCTTTGAGCATCCGTTCTACTTGTTCGTTCGCTTTCTCTTCCAGCTTTTTATAAATCGTTTTTCCTGTTTCCGTGACATAAATATAATGATGGCGGGCATCCTCTTTGCTCTTTTGTTTATAGATTAAATTTTCTTTTTCAAACTGTTTCAACATCCTGCTGACATAACCCCGATCTAGCCCTAGCTTATCCTGGAGGGCTTTGGCTGTACAATTTGGCGTATTATACATTTCAAATAAAATCCGCGTTTCTGTTAAGGAAAACGGACTGTCGTAAATGTGCTCATTAAGGAAGCCAAGGACATTCGTATAAAATCGATTGAACTTTCTGAATTTTAACCCGACAGATGTCTCACTAGTTTTCAAATCAATCCCCACTTTCTTGTATCGTTGATTAAGGCAATTATAACCAAACATAGTTGCCATAGTCAACGATATCTTAAAAAAGTGGGCATTTTCACTTTTTTGATGCTTTCCTTTTCCTGACCACACTCAGTGTGATATACGATATAGCGGTTGAAATCAGAGTATAGACAACAACCCACCCCAAAAATGATGGATTAAAAACGGTAAACGTGAGCACTAGCGAAATCACCAAACTAATCATCGGCATCAGATACACGTTTTGATAGACACAAGTCCCGGCAACCGATAACACGATAATTCCTAACGGCAAAATACCGAATGCGAGTTCTAATTCATCCATCTGCAACAGCCTCCCTCCAGATTTTTATGCTGCTTGCAAAAAAACATAACCACAATAAGTAAAAGGGTATTATTCACTTTTCGAAAAATCCAGTTTTAAAATTAACCGTTTACATTCACTTCTGACTATGATAATTTAAGAAAGCGCTATCATAATAAGTTAATAGCTTGGATGGAGATGAGGAGAGCCAGGAATCTAACCCCTTTTATACAAGGGGAGTTTCTGGCTCTTTTTGTTTTTCAGAAAGGAGGCACGCCACACATCCGGCACATACAGCAAAGGGGGATGATTTTGATGTTTCACATCTTTAAACCGGCTCCTCACATTGAGAGACTGGATGATTCAAAGACGGATGAGGCTTATAAACGGCTTAGGCTCCAAGTATTCATTGGTATTTTCGTCGGTTACGCGGGCTACTACCTGCTGCGGAAAAACTTTGCCTTTGCCATTCCTTATCTGCAGGAACAGGGATTTTCAAAAACGGAACTGGGCTTGGTGCTGGCCGCTGTGTCCATTGCATACGGCTTCAGCAAATTCATTATGGGGATGGTGTCTGACCGCTGCAATCCGAGATATTTCCTCGCGACAGGCCTGTTTTTATCAGCAATCGTTAATATTCTTTTCGTTTCAATGCCTTGGGTGACTTCAAGCGTTACCATCATGTTTATTTTTATGTTTATCAACGGATGGTTTCAGGGAATGGGCTGGCCGCCATGCGGCAGGACAATGGCCCACTGGTTTTCTATTAGTGAACGAGGCACAAAAATGTCAATCTGGAATGTTGCCCATAACATAGGCGGCGGTATCCTGGCTCCGCTTGTCACTCTTGGCATTGCGATGTTTGTGACTTGGAAAAGCGTGTTTTTCTTCCCAGCCATCATTGCCATTATCATTTCATTTTTAATTGTTTTATTGGTTCGCGATACGCCTCAATCTTGCGGCCTCCCGCCAATTGAAGAGTATCGGAATGACTACCCGACACACGCTTTTAAAAATCAGGAAAAAGAATTAACAACAAAAGAAATCCTTTTTCAATATGTGCTGAACAACAAATTTCTATGGTTCATCGCGCTTGCCAACGTTTTTGTCTATTTTGTGCGATACGGCGTGGTTGACTGGGCGCCTACTTACTTAACTGAAGCCAAAGGCTTTTCTCCTGAGGACTCGCGTTGGTCGTATTTTCTGTACGAATACGCCGGCATACCGGGAACGATCCTGTGCGGTTGGATCAGTGACCGATTTTTCAGAAGCCGCCGGGCACCGGCAGGCGTTTTGTTTATGGCGGGCGTTTTCATTGCCGTATTGGTGTACTGGCTGAATCCGGCCGGCCATCCGCTCGTCGACAACATCGCCCTGATCAGCATTGGCTTCTTAATCTATGGACCGGTTATGCTGATCGGCCTGCAAGCGATTGATCTCGCGCCGAAAAAAGCAGCCGGAACCGCGGCCGGTTTGACCGGATTCTTTGGATACATCGGCGGATCTGCTTTCGCAAACGCCATTATGGGCTTTGTCGTAGACCGATATGATTGGAACGGCGGCTTTATCATGCTGGTCTCTTCCTGCATTCTCGCCATCGTCTTCTTGGCCCTGACATGGAATACAGGAAAACGGGCGGAGCACGTTTAAGAAAGAAACATAAAAGATTAATCATTTACCAATACGACGTTTACATCTGTTTTTTAATATGAAAGACAGTTATTGATAAGGAGGAGAAATCATGCGAAAAAATAGAATACTAGCCTTGGTTCTTCTGTCGCTCGGCTTACTCTCATTTATGGTAACCCCAGTGTCTGCAGCGTCAAAAGGAAACCTGCTGTCACCTGACCGTATCCTGACGGTTGCGCATAGAGGGGCTTCCGGATATGTGCCTGAACATACGATCCTGTCTTACGAAACCGCTCAGAAAATGAAAGCAGATTATATTGAATTGGATCTGCAAATGACAAAAGACGGCATATTGATTGTCATGCACGATGAAAAACTGGACCGTACCACAAACGGAACAGGCTGGGTGAAAGACCATACGCTCGCAGACATTAAGAAACTTGACGCCGGTTCATGGTTTAATGAAGCCTATCCGGAAAAAGCAAAACCACGGTACGCCGGTCTTACAGTTCCTACATTAGACGAAGTATTAGACCGTTTTGGAAAACACGCGAACTACTACATTGAAACAAAATCGCCCGACACTTATCCAGGTATGGAAGAAAAACTGCTCGCTTCTTTGCAGAAACATAAATTACTGGGCAAACATGCTAAAAACGGCCAAGTGATCATTCAATCGTTCAGCAAAGAAAGCCTGGTAAAAGTCCATCATTTACAGCCAAACCTGCCTACCGTACAATTACTGGATGCCAAACAAATGGCGTCCATGACAGATGCTGGCCTAGAGGACATCAAAACATACGCTGTCGGTGCGGGACCGAGTTATAAAGCCTTAAATCAAGAAAACGTCCGCATGATCCGCAGTCACGGCCTCCTGCTTCATCCTTACACAGTCAATACGGAAGCAGATATGCGCCGTCTGCTTGACTGGGGAGTGACAGGAGTGTTCACAAATTACCCTGATGTCTTCCAGCATGTTAAAAAAGACTACAAAAAACGCTGAGAACCTAAGATTCTCAGCGTTTTTCTTATTGATTTTCACCAATAACTGCTTCTGCAATATTGACCGCATGATCACCGATACGCTCCAGGTTGCTGATCATATCGACAAAGACAATGCCCGCTTGTCCAGTGCACAGCCCTTCATTCAGACGGATAATATGCTTTTTGCGAAGCTTCCGTTCCATTTTGTCAATCTCATCTTCTTTTTCAATAACTTGTTCAGCGATCTTCACATCATTGTGGTGCAAAGCATCCATGGACGCCTTCACAGTAGAAATCGTCAAATCCATCATTTTCGTTAAATCCTCCATGGCGGATTCAGTAAGAACCACACGATGCGCCTGCTGATATTCAATCAGTTCATTCACGTTTTCGAAGTGATCCCCGATTCTTTCAATGTCTCTGACTGTATCCATCAGCATATGATGCTCTTCAGACTCGTGCTCTGAAAGAGAGCTTGAAGAAAGCTCAATCAAATAATCAGTAATTTTTCGGTCAAGATTGTTAACTGCATCCTCTAGCTGGTAGGCACTTGCCGCATATTTCGGCTGTTTTGTGACCATGAACTGTTTTGTGACCTCCAGCCCCTGTACCGCAAAGTTCCCCATTTGCAGAACTTCTTCTTTTGCTTGTCCGAGAGCAATAGATGGAGATTGCTCAATAAAAATCGGATCAAGATGCGACTTGTATTCCACCATTGAATCCTTGCCCGGAATCAGTTTTGTTACGATCAAAGCCAATATCCCCACAAAAGGAAGCTGTATCAATGTATTGGATGTATTAAAGATTCCATGCGCAAAGGCAATCGTCATTTTAGGATCAAGCCCCATTGAAGCCTGCAACCATAAGGTCAAAGAAGTAAACGGTTTGAGCAAAATCAGGAAAATCGTTGTCCCGATAAGGTTAAACAGCACATGAGTAGCCGCAGCACGTCTCGCGGCAACAGATGCCCCGAGAGACGCAAGAATCGCGGTGATCGTCGTTCCGATATTGTCCCCGAATAACACCGGAAGCGCGCCGTTAATATCAATGAGACCATCTGAAAATAAACCTTGCAGGATACCGATCGTGGCGCTGGAACTTTGTACGAGTACCGTAAACAATGTCCCAATGACAACACCTAGAACCGGGTTGGTGCTCATACTAACCGTTAAATCATGAAAGGCCTCAAGTGAACGGAGCGGTTTCATGCCGCCGCTCATTAACTCCAACCCGTAAAACAGAGCCCCGAATCCAAATACAACCTGCCCAGCATTTTGCACATTTTTATGTTTAAAGAAGAACAGTAAAAATCCGCCGGCGGCAATAATCGGCAAGGCATAGGCCCCTATGTCGATTCCGATAATAAACGCGGTAACCGTTGTTCCAATATTGGCCCCCATAATAACGCCGATGGCCTGGCGAAGCGTCATAAAGCCCGCACTGACAAGCCCAACGGTGATCACCGTTGTTCCGGAACTGCTCTGAATCAAAACCGTCACAATGATCCCCGCCAATACACCCATCAGCGGATTGCTTGTAAAACGGTCTAAAATATTTCTTAATCTATCTCCAGCCGATTTCTGAAGTCCCTCTCCCATGAACTTAATCCCAATCAGGAAAATACCGAGACCCCCGAGAAATTCGAACAGTAATGTTTGTAAATCAATCGCCAACATGTTCACCTCTATTTAGACATTATTCAGCAAACTCTCTTCGATTATGTTTCAAGTTCAATTGGTTGTAAATAAAACAATCGCTGAATTTACAATAACTTAACAATCAGCCTTATGGTCCTATTTCAGATTTACATTCGTGTAATATTCCGCGATGAACATGACCAATCGACTACAAAAATCTTACATCATCACAAGGTTTTATCATGGGCATTATTCTTTCCTTATCCAGCTTTCCCTATACTGAAACAAGCACCCTCTGTACAGTTCTCCTAAGACAACCGGCAAGGTTTAGTGATCATGAGAACGGGAATGATATAGGAAACACTACTCTTACAATAGAAAGGAGTATCACCATGAAACAAAAGCTGTTACTTTCAGGTCTCGCTGTTTCAACTGTCGGCATCACTTCTTATCTATTAAAAGACCCGTCAAATCGCCAAAAAGCACGAGAATTCATTCACAGCATGAAAATGAAAATGAAAATGACAAAACAACCTGAAATGGAAAAGTTCCCAGTCGATAAAGCCGGCCACCCACACCCGCAAGATATTGAGGACAATAAAATGGTATCCGAAGGCTCCATGTACCCCGTCCAATATTATGATGAAAAAAAGAAGTAATTTAAAGGCTCTCTTCGATAAGGAAGAGAGCTTTTGCATTTACCCTTTCCGTCTGATTCCGCTCATCACAAATCCGCTTTCAGGCAATGATGGCATTCTGGCAAGACTGTAATGCAGCGATTGTTCCGGGACGTCGTATTCTACCTTATTCACAAGAAAATCCAGGCTTGCTTTCATGACTTCAATTGTTATCCCTTCCCCTGGACAGCGATGGCCTTTCTCCGCGTGGCCCCCGCCTTGAGGAATCAAATCAAACGGATTTTCCTCCCGCCCCTCAAATCGTTCAGGCCGAAATTCATCAGGATTGTCCCATAAGCGGGGATCGTGATTCGTTCCATATACATCAAGCAATACCGATGTACCCTTCTTAAACTGACAGTTATTCCATTCAAAATCCTTTTTAACAAGCGCCCCTAAAAACGGGCCAAATGGGTAATATCGGCGGACCTCCTGCACAAACATTTCTCTTTCCCGGCTGCTTCCAGAACGCAGCCATTCTCTATACGCAGGATTCTCATGAAGCGCCAAAGCTGAAAACACAAGAAAGTAAGAAATCGCAACAATCGGCCGCAGTACATTAATCAGCTCGATGGCGGCCATCCTGGAATCCAGCTGGTTGCCATCTTCTTGCGTGTGAAACGCCATTTCATGCAGCGCTGTTCCGGCAGGTGTCTTCAACAAGCCGGCACGAACATCTTCAATCATTCTTTCAATCCACTCTTCCGCACGCGGCCTCGCTCTTCTTCCCTTCCAATGCCTCGGCCCCACGGCACCAAACGCGTCAACCATATCGATGAAATCATCCGCTCTCTCTTTCACTTCCGTTTCCTTCAGCGGAACACCTGCCCAATAGCACGCCACCCTGCACAGGATTTCTTTTGCTTCCTCAAATAACACAACCTGATCTGCCTTCTCCCATCTTGTGACTGCCGCTTCCCACTCCTCTGTCATCAGTTCAGCCAAACGCTTTTGATGCGGCGGCGTCATTAATGACAGAAAAAGCAGCTTCCGATGAAGATGAGCTTCACCATCCATTGTCTGGATCGCATTCACCCCAAACAGCGATTTCTGCACTCGTTTCGGGAGAGCCCCCTGCCGCTGAAATCGCTCCGTATCATAGAATACCTTCGCGGCCTCCGCGCCGCTCATACAAATAAATGTTTTTCCAAGCAAACGTGCCTGAAACAAATCCGACTGGTAATGCTCTTTTCTATTCTTTATAAACAAATATCCTTCCCGCATCAAAGCCAGACTGTTATCAAGGCTTTTGTCATGTGGAATATGCTCATTCATCCTGCAACCCCGCCTTCCTTTTTACCCTCTTTTTTCACGTTATCACACGCAGATAAACCCAATTACAGTATTTGTTTTCAAAACCAAATTTACGCATTCTTTTAAAAGGAAGTACAAAAGAAATAGAGAAAAGATAATTGACCAAAGCAAAGGGGAGAACCAAATGAAGAAATGGACATATGTTGTGCTTGTGCTGAGTATTGCAGGGATCGTCGGTTTTTCCGTTTACGCATCATCGTCTGCCCATGAAAAGCATCTGAATGTCAGCCAAATGAAAGTCGATAACGAATTCAAAGATACGGATGGAACCTTCATTCTTCACGATGTGCAAAAGGACAAGACCTTTATATACAACAGAAAACGTGCAAACAAAAGACAAACTCCGCAGTCCACCTTCAAGGTCGTAAATGCCTTAATCGGTTTGCAAGTAAAAGCTGTTCGAGATGAATACGATGTCAAACGGTGGGACGGGGTCAAGCGTGAGTTCGATTCATGGAACCGCGACCACACGCTTGGATCGGCCATGCGTGAATCGGCAATCTGGTATTATCAGGAACTGGCGAGGGATATCGGCGAAAAAAGGATGAAGGTCTGGCTCCATACTTTGTCGTACGGCAACGAGGATATCAGCGGCGGCATCGGCCAATTTTGGCTGCAGAGCTCGCTTGCAATTTCTCCGCTGGAACAAGAAGCCTTTTTGAAGAAACTTTTTCATGAGACACTTCCCTTTGATCAATCAGTGATGAAAACCGTCAAGCGCATGATGATTCAAGAGGAAGGAGATCATTACACGCTCTTTGGGAAAACCGGAACCCGCTTGACAGATATGGGATTAGGCTGGTTTGTCGGATTCATCAAAACAGAGCATGGTTCGTATATTTTTGTCACCAATGTCGATGATTCCGGCACAAAAGCCAAAAACATTACAGTGAATATCCTGAAAAAATACGGCCTGATCACATCCTAAATGAAAGGAGCCCTGCATAATGGGCAGGGCTCTAAATCTCATGCTCGAAACAATAATGATTCACAAGCTCTTCAATCAAATCGTGATCTGGATATTCTCCGTTACATTCAAATTCAATTTCTTCCACAAATTCGCCGTGATGGTATACATGGATGGCTCCGTTTTGTCGGATAACACTAAACTCCGGCTGAAATGTATATCCGTTTCGTTCAATTGCTCCCATTTCTTACCCGCCTTTCAAAGCAGTAATTCATACACCTCGTTTAATTCCTTGGCCCGTTTTTGATCCTGTTCATTCTGCGCATACTTAATTTCTTTTTCTAATACATGGTTCAAAAAAGACATTTCATTGTCATCCAAATCTTTTACAAATTCCTCTTCATTCACATAACGCTTCGCCAGCATCTTCTTGCAAATCCGCTGGCAGACTTCATTTTCAAGGTGGTTCGAAAGTGATTCACGCAAATAACCGAGTGTAACATCCATGTTATGAACACCTTTCCTTCCGCTATCTTTACCCTATAGCTTGCGGAAACAGGAAAATTCCATACGCCAAAAATAAAAAAAGAGACATCCGTGAATGTCTCTTTTTCCATGTTATTCAACCGATTGATCGCTTTTTGCCAAATTGGCCTGCGAACGCTTGCCAATCCCAAACACATAATAACTAATGACCACAAGCGCTAAGAAAATCACACCGACAACCAGAGAGATACGAGTATCATCATTGAACCACATGCCGACAAGAACCATCAGCAAGAAAGCAATCGTCACATAGTTTGTGAAAGGCGCAAACGGCATTTTGAATGGATGTTTATCTAATGCAGCGCCCTTCGCTTTTCTGAATCCGATGTGGCTGATCAAGATGACAAACCAAGGAATCATACCAGGCAGCACGCTGGCGCTGTAAACATATACAAAAATCTTCGGCGGCGCGATATAGTTCAGCACAACACCAACAGCCAAACCGATCATTACAGCAATTGTGCCGTAGAGCGGCACCCCATTGCGTGAAATCTTCGTAAAGAATTTTGGTGCTTGTCCATTTACCCCCAGTGTATAAAGCATGCGTCCTGCACTGAAAATACCGCTATTACAGCCGGACATTGCCGCTGTAATCACGACAAAGTTAATAATGCCGGCAGCTGCTGTAACACCAATTTTCGCGAACGTAGACACGAACGGACTTCCAAGTGAATTGAGCTCATCCCAAGGATACACTGTCACAATCACAAAAATAGCACCAATATAGAAAATCAAAATGCGCCAAATAATACTTTGAATCGCACTTCTTAGCGTGTTTTTCGGGTCTTTTGCTTCACCGGCTGTAATCCCGATCAGCTCAACCCCTTGATAAGCCGCAATAACAAGAGAAAGCGCAAAGAAGAAGCCAGAGAAGCCGTTAGTAAAGAATCCTCCGTGGGACCACAGATTCGACAATCCGATCGGATCTCCGCCGTTGCCGAATCCGAAGAAAATAATCCCGATTCCCGCAATAATCATCAAAATAATCGTCACGATTTTAATCATCGCAAACCAAAACTCAAACTCGCCAAATGACTTAACAGAAATTAAATTCGCCGCACCGAGAATCACCATTGCCACGATACCAGGTATCCAAGCGGGCAAATCCGGGAACCAATACTTCATGTAGGAACCGACAGCGATAATTTCTGACATGCCGACGATAACCCACTGAAACCAGTTGCTCCATGCTGTCATATAACCTGCCAGCGGATGAATATAGTTATGGCCGAATGTCGCAAAAGAACCCGTGCTCGGTTCGACATACAGCATTTCACCCATCGCGCGCATGATAAAAAAGATAAAAATCCCACATATTGCATAAGCCAAAAGGACAGACGGCCCAGTCCATGAAATCGTGCTGGCAGAACCCATAAACAAGCCAACACCAATCGTGCCGCCCAAGGCGATCATTTGAATGTGACGAGCGCCTAATCCCCTCTTTAATTCTTGATTTGCCACTTCTCTTCCTCCTCTTAATAAAATTCTCGAAATCTTCCTCTGTAACAATCTGAAAATTCAAACGGAATATTGTTATATAATCTCTAAAATTACTTATTTCATCATAATAAATTTCTCTGGAAAATACAATTGTTTTTTTCAGGTAAACACTTTTAGTCAGAGTTTTTCATCAACACTTCATTTTAAATTTTTTATATAAATATAATGAAATTGTTTGAATTTTATAATTCCTTTTCTTTTCATAAAAAAAGAGCTGTTCCCAATGAACAGCTCACCTAATAATGCACGCCAGTTTGACGCTTTAATATTTCAAGCCACTCGGTATCTCCGGTGCCATAGCTCTTGCTTTGCCCTGCATCTCTCAAAGATCCATTGCTGTAATCAATTGAAAGGATGAAATCCGGGATGGCATCATACCCGGCTTCCGCCAGTTTACTAAGCGCCAAACGATAGTGGGATATAGCATAGGGGGCCGTTTGTTTTTGGACAGGATCTTTTTCAAGCTCTTCTTTATAAACGTCTATTACGTCACGTCCATCAGGTGTTATGTACCGCCCGTCTATCACTTCTAAATCCTTCAACCGATAGCCTGTGACATCGTACATCTCACGAGCAGCTTGATACTTTTGATATGCCTCTTGGGAATATTGTGTCGAATCAGCGCTTAGGCTTTTCATGATATGTAAAAATAGCTCTTTGCTGTTGTCTCCAGATTGCAGCATTTGCTCAATTTGCTCAATCAGTGCCTCATCGTCTGTCCCGCTCACCTGTACCTTATAGTCAATCGGCGTAATCGTAAACGTAAGCTCCGTCCCTTGTGGAATGTGAATATCGTTTCGGTTCAACAGCACTTGCAGCTGCTGGTTCACCTGGCTTCGCTGATACACCTTTGCATTCTCATCCTCCACTTCTCCATGAAACGTGACATGGCGAAATGCGGCATCCTGCAAGTTATAGTTTTGCGCCTTCCCTTTGAATAGCCATTCTGTTTCATTATCATAAGCAGCCTGTCTTTCCGCAGCAGACAGATCACTTCTGAAATAAGGAGACTTTGAATTTTGGTACTTATCCTTGATATAGCCTAATGGATCAGACTTCATTTTGTTAATCGCATTGATCCTGCTGTATTTTTCATCTAGTATCTTGATTCTGATATCACTCTCAGACTCATAGGGGTTATTGGATTGAATCACTGTTTCCTCCCCTGTGTCCCTCACTGTTCGTTCATTCGCTGATCGATACACTTTGCTGAAAGTCCCGCTGTTTCCCGCCACACTGGTTTTCGAATAATTAATCTGATTAATCCCCTCATTATAAGACCGTGACTCGAGCTTACTGTATGCCTTCTCCAGCACCGCTGCTGTTTTTTCAGATGCATTCTTGTGTGTACCAGCCACATTTCTATTCAATATGTTCTGTGCCATCAGCTGTGTGCGGATAAATTGCCGATTCAGACGCATTGGATTCCCTCCTGAACAATTTTCTCTTACTCTTTTTTATCGGCAAACCCAATGTATATATTAACCTATAAAAACATTTATTTACACAGTAAACATTATTATGTATGATGGAAATAAAAGGAGGTTGTTTGTATGACAAAAAAATGGCTTATCTCATTCGCGTTGATACTGTCTGTCTTATTCACCTTTACTTATTCGGCATCAGCCGCCGGGGTTACTGCGATTACAGGAAACAATTCATTCGATACCGCAGCGCCAATCGGTTATTGGAAATATAAGAATATCGATACAACGATTTTGGAAGCTGGGCAGGATGAAGCCTATTTCACGTTTACAGCTAATAAGGGAGAAAAAGTCTATGTGAGAAGTACATATCAAAGCGCGTACACAGGGATGAAAATTGAAATTTACGATAGAAACAGAGTACCTGTTTCACAAGGCACTGAAGTCATTAATCCTAATACGTACTCTTCTTTTATTTATGCCAATGCTGACGCCCAAAACACGACGGATACCTTCTATGTAAAAGTGTCATGCGGCTCCTATACCGGGAACATGTATTTCACACTTTCAATTGAAAATCGAATCAAATCCGGCAGCGGAACGTTCCCATTCAGCGGCGTTGCTGAAAATAAAGGAAACACTGCCCTTAGCCCCTCAGGTTCTGACTCCAGCGTGATCAAGGTTGATTTAACAAACCAAGCCGGAATACCACGCGATGCCATTGTCACTAGAGTACAAACAACAGCCACTCAAACACCAAGCCAGGGAAATACACGCCATCTGATCATGACAAGCGAAAACAACGAATGGCGCCGTGCTCTTGTAAACAGCTCGACGTCAGGGTCTTATGATATATCATTGTCAGATCAACTCAGTGTCGCAAAAGTATGGAGTTTTAAATATAATACTTTAGCGACAGCCAGATCGACGATGAGTAATGTCAAAGCAAAAATAGATTATGAATACGATGTCACAAAGCAATTTTAATTCATACTGAGCTGGTTCAAATTCCTTGAGCCGGCTCTTTTTTATTCTTAGCCTAAAAGGTAAACTATAGTCAGTACAACCAAGGGAAGTGCAGACATGGCATTAAAACAGCTGAAAAAACTGTTATTTGACCGCCCTCTAAAGGACGGCGTGATCCTGAACAACCAATACAAAATCGAAGAATGCCTCGGCATGGGCGGGTATGGCCTAGTTTATTTGTGCACCAATGTCCGTACGCAAACACCTTATGTCTTAAAACAGCTGCGGCAGACAAAAGCGAAAAAGGAAAAAGAAAGAGTCCGGTTCCAGCAGGAAATGAAGCTGCTCAAAAGCATTCACCACCCGCACATTCCAGCCTTTATAGAAGATTTCATCATAGACGGACAGGCTTATTTTGTCATGCAGTTCATCGAGGGAGAAAATATAGAAGAGTTATTGTTTTTTCAAAAACAGCCGTTTACAGAGCTCATGGCTTTACAGCTGATTTCGCAGCTGCTTGAGATTGTAGAATACTTGCATGCGCGCCTGATTTTTCACAGTGACATCAGAACGCCTAATATCATCATCAATCAAGGCAAGCTCAGCCTCATCGATTTCGGCCTTGCAAAGCAATTGACTCCCGAAGAAACGGAGGAGGCACAGGTAAGAAAACAGGATGACTTCTTCGATCTAGGAGAAACGCTATTGTTCCTGCTGTACTCTCAATATAAAGGAAAAAAGAAGAAAAACGGCACTTGGCTGGAGGAACTAACGCTGACAAAAGAAGTAACCTTGCTGCTGAAAAAATTATTGGGCATTGATGAAGAGTACCAGCACACCGCTCTCATTCGCGAAGACCTAAACCGCGCCATTCAATCGGTCTCATAAAAAAACCCTTGTCCCAAGACGGAACAAGAACTTTTTTGAAATTAACTGCTGCTGTAGCTCCGGCGCTTGTAGCGATGACTGCCGCCATATCGATCGTAGTGTCTTCTTTTGCCTGAGCTGCTGCTGTAGCTGCGGTGATATCTGCGCCGGCTGCTGCTGTAATGCCGATGTCTGCGATAGCGATCACTCGAGCTGCTTGAGAGGCGCTTGATCGTTTTAATGATTTTTTTAAACATATGCTGATCACCCCATTTCTTTCTTCCTATTATATATAGTTAATAGGAGAAAGAAAAACTTCAGCGGGGTCACTCTTTTGAAAACAAGAATCCCGTTCCATTCTCATTTGTCTGCAGCACATAAGTCATCGCGAGCAGCCTGCATATATCCTCAATAATCTTTAACCCAAGCCCCTCACTGTTCTCATTCTGATCAAATCCAATACCATCATCGCGAATAGAAACAGTGCCATTTTCAATCATGACTTCCATTTTTTTAGCTTTTGAATGCTTTAACGTATTTTGAAAAATATTATCAAACAGCCTTTGCATCCATAACACGTTGCTCATCCATATCACATCTTGATCTGCCGGTTTAAAGCGCAATTCAATCCCATTCACACTATATAAATAATCCCACTTTTTCACCGCTGTTTCTAACAGCTCGTTAAGACGCACTTCTTCATTTACGATATAAGAACTTTCTAGCGTCTCGGCGGAATATAGATTGAATTCATTGGTTAATTCCGAGATATATTCGATTTGCTGATACAACGATTCGAATACGGCCTGATCATGATACTGGCCTTCCAAATAAAACAACTGCAGCCTGAGAGCTGTTAAAGGTGTGTTAATGTCATGACGCAGTTTTTGCAAAAGCTCCTTTTTGATTTCCTCCTGCTGTTTCAGTTCCAGTTCACGATATGTCGTCCGTTCAATTAACAAATTGACAGACTTGATCAGCTCCCCGATTTCATCAACGTGTTTCACTTCTATTTTATCCGGCACCTTTTGATCACTCGCCAGATACCGAATGGTATGATGTAATAGATTGATTTTATGCAGCAGAGAATGAATCGACTTCGAAAATAAAAAAGCTAACAATAAGAGTGATAACAAAAATACAATGAGCATTGCCGGATACGCAAACGACCTATGAAAAGGTATACCGTGATTCATTGATTTAAACACGTTGTCATAAATGACAGACATCAAAATACTAACCGCCAGCAATAGCACCGGCACACTAATGACAGCCGTACATAATAACAACATATATTTTGTCTTTAACTTCATTTCCTCACAATGGTATTCAGCCGATACCCTTCTCCATATATATTTTCAATAATTTCACCCGCTTGATCGTTGATTTTGGCTCTGATTTTTTTAATGTGCACATTGACGATATTCGGGTTTCTGTCTTCGAGCTGCCACAGATATTCAAAGAAATGTTCCTTTGTCAGGGTGCTGCCCCTATTTTCATATAAGTAAAAGAAAATTTTCCGCTCAATCGCAGTAAACAACACCTCTTCATGCAGGCTTTCATTGAACACTTTTTTGGTTTCAGCATTAATATACAAGTGCTTGATTTGCGTAAAGGTTCCATAATGATGCTCAAGCATATTCTGCATCCTCAACAGCAGCTCCCTCGGATCAAAGGGCTTCACCATATAATCCTCGCCGATTTTCAACCCTTGGAGTTTGCTGTCCATGTCATTGCGGGCCGAAAGAAAAATGACCGGAATACGCAGTCCCAGCTTTTTGATTTTTGCAGACATTTGATACCCGTCTTCACCCGGCAGCATCACATCCATAATGACCAAATCCACCTTCTGTATGACCGATAGCACTTCCGCTCCATCGGTTTTCCACATCACATGATAGCCCTCACGCTGCAAAATCTTTTGCAGCAGACCGCCAATCATCACATCGTCTTCCACGATTAAAATATGATAACCCTTCATCCTAGCGAACCTTTCTCATAAACTCCATGGAAAGTTTATATATTTGATCAGGCTGATATAAATAAATACTGTGTGTACCCCTCAGTTCCTTTATATCGGCTGTATTGAATTGAGCCGCGAATGCCTCATAATCTTTTCTGTTTTGTATGGCATATTTTGAGTTTCTATTTTGGTCAGAGACCGCATCTAACAATAAGACAGGAGTTTCTTTTGGGGCCGGCAGATTCACAGATTTGCTCCCGTTTTGGTAAGACTGTAAAAGCTCATGCTCCATATCAGCATTAAAAAATTGCTTAAGGTTAATGGCTTTATAGATTTCTTTTTCTTTATCGGTTAAAAACGACTGACGAATCACCTCAGGGTTATATACAGCGGAAGGCATAAATCGATGAAAACCAATCGACGTTAACAGATGGAAGCCTCTCACTTTCAGTCTGTTGATCCCGCTCAACTTATACGTGACATACTGCTGAGGCAAGCCAATATCCATCGCAATAATGGCCTTGATTTCTTTAGGATATTTCTGTGCCCAATACATCGCCTCGATCCCGGATATGGAATGAGGCATTAAAATATAAGGAGGCTTATTCCCGCTTTTCATAAGCGCTTTCCTTGTCTGTTCCAGAACCGTATCAATATCTCTGTCATCGTTAGACACATCACTGTATCCATAACCTGCCCGATCAACAACAGCAATCTTATTTTCTTTTGAAAATTTGCTGTACAAACCTTTCATCTCATAAGCAGGCGCAGCAATCCCCGAGCCGGACATAAACACAAACGTATCCTTCCCGCTTCCCTCTTCATACACATTCATCTTTTCCCCATCAACATCGACTACTGTGCCTTTACCTTTCAGCAGTGCCGCTTCCTTATTTAATTGATAGTGGTGATATATAAATACCGAGACGGATACAAGCAAAACCAAAGCAGCCAAGCAGCCAAAAACAATCTTTAGGACGTTCCATAATGTTTTCATATGATGCTCCTTTCACGTGATACGGAAAGGATACGATAAGAAAATAAATTTCTGATTAACTTTGGAAAGATTTTATTTTGACATTTGACTTTGCCCTTACGGAAAGGTGTACATTGAAAGCATGGAGGTGATCGCTTGCTGTCGATCGGTGAATTTTCAAAGATATGCAAAGTATCAACAAAAACACTTCGATACTACGATGAAATCGGATTACTTCACCCCGAAGACATTCATCCTGAAAGTGGATATCGATATTATTCTATCAAGCAGCTGAAAGAAATGCTCTTGATTAACCGTTTCAAGTCGTATCATTTTTCTCTGGAGGAAATTAAAACCATTCTCAATGCAGAAGAGGATCAGGCGGAAGAAATGCTTGGTTTAGCCCTTCAGCGAAAAAGACAAGAAGTTCACGCAAAAATAAGTGCATATGAATATACGCTTACAAAAATGAACCAAGATATTTTGCGTGCAGAGATGGGCAAATCAATGAGGTCATGGTTTGACGATATAGAAGTAGAGCTTTCCGATACCCAGACAAGGAACATCCTTTACATACGCCAAATGCTGAGCAGTGAAGACTACGCCTTAGGATATGAGAAGTATTTTAGCAGACTCTATGAAAGAATTGCCGTTGAAAAATTCACTCTACTAGCCACGCCCATGACAATTTATCACAGCCCTGAGTTCAACCCTGCCGGCAATGATACAGAGTTTGCGATTCCAATAGAGGAGACGGTAAAGGGAACAAGAGATTTGCCCGGTGGGCTTTGTGCAAAGTCTGTATTAAAGGGCCCCTATGCAGAATTGACCTCGATATACGCTAAGCTGAGAGAGTGGGTCGAAGATGAGGGCTATGAATTAGCCCAATCACCATATGAAGTGTATGTAACCGATCACCAGCAAGCCCCTGTGCCAGAGGATATTGTGACCGAAGTGTATTTTCCAATCAAGAAAAAAGAGAGGTAACTATCATGAAAAGAAACGACTGGCCAACTGCAGCCCCGGCAGCCTTGGGCATAGACGCTGAAAAACTGTCTGAGCTTGACCTAAAAATCAAATCCGAATACAGCAATATAAACGGTATGGTGGTTGTGAAAAATGGATACATCGCTTATGAGCGATATAATCATGGCTATGGCCCGAATGATACGCATCATGTAGCATCAGTAACCAAAAGTATTATATCGGCTCTCATTGGAATTGCGATACATGGAGGATATATCAAAAGTGTCGATCAAAACGTGCTCGACTTTTTCCCGGAATACGTCCCTGATCCTTATAATCAACAAAAACAAAACATCACCATACGCCACCTCCTCACAATGACAGCTCCCTATCCATTTGAAGACTGGCACGAACCGCTCGACAAGATGTGCGTACAGCCTGATTGGATCATCTATACACTCGATATGCTGGGCCAAGGAGGCACAATCGGCACTTTTAAATACTCCACCGCAGGTGCACACCTGCTGTCAGCCATCATTACCCGCACCACAGGCAAGAGCGCCCGCGAATTTGCTAACGAGCACTTATTTAAACCAATCGGCATGAAAGAAATTCCGCATTATGAAATGAAATCATTCGGCTTTGACGACCTTTTCGGAAAAGATGTGAAGGGATGGGTAAATGATCCGGACGGAAACTCAACCGGAGGATGGGGGCTTACGCTGACTCCGCGGGATATGGCTCGGTTTGGTTATCTTTATTTGAATCATGGTACTTGGGACAATCAACGCATTATTCCAAGATCATGGATTGACGAATCAACAAAGATGAACGCCAATCACTATGGTTATCTATGGTGGCTTCGTGATGAGGACAGTGTTTTTTCATACTCAGCTCTGGGTGATGGCGGGAATGTGATTTGCTGTGTTCCGGAGAATGACCTGGTTGTAGCGATCGCATCAGGGTTTATCATGAATCCACGTGACAGGTGGAAGTTAATTAAGGAATATGTAGTTTCTCGGACAAATTAGGAAAATAGACAGACGAGAACTTCAGATACGAGCCTTCTCCAAGAAGCAAGACATTGAGAAGGCTGTCGGTTTTATCGATTCTTTTCCACAACATCATGCTGCGATATTCAGTTCATTTTCTTCTTGATAAACAGATCATTTTCAACGACTGCCTAGAACTGAAAAAAGCGCCAAAAGCAACGCTCATCCCCGGATTGGACCTCCACATTTAAAACTTCAACACTTCTCTTTCCACTAAAGGTAAACCTCAATATGTGGCTTGTATGCCTAGCAGCTTTCACTTTGATAACATGTTTACCAATTTCGCAGCCTCCCTCCAATTAAATAACCATATGAAAAACCCCTTTGGCTATTATAACCAAAGGGGTTAGAACCTTTCCATTTCTATATCTTAAAGACTTTTCTCTAGATCATTACATAATTTAAACACCATCACCCGTTCACCTGTCCGAGAGCTTAAATCAGTATGAAAGCTTTTCACTTCTTCTCCGGTTATCGTGAGGATAATATCCTTAAGGCCTTCTACCCCAGACTCAACTAACTCCGAACGAGTTTGTTTGATAGATAACAGCCCCTCTTTTGATTCACAAACTGCATATTCAGCCGGTGTTAAAATTCCTTTTAAATTAACAATGATCATGTCACGCAAGATATCAGTCTTAACAGATACAGACCCTCGCCCAAGATAATCCTTTTCCCATTGAGTAATGGACTTACTGATCTCTGATTCAAAAGAACCTTTCGATTTTTTCATATATAAAACCTCTCCTGAGCAACAAAAATTGCATATTCTATTTTGTGATTTCGTCTCATTAATATTCTCTTACAACATATCCTTCATATACATCTTCAATAACCAAATCAGTTTTTCCGTTCCTTGTGACCACTACCATTTTGGATAACATATTTTCTTCCATCATGGAGTGTATATGCAAAAATCGAATGCTTCCTAAATGGGTTTCCTCAACCTCTTCATAAGATTGCATATGATAATAATCAATTGCTTTTCTTATTATTTTTTTCATATCTTCCATATTTTCACGATCAAACGGACTCATTTCCTCTATTGTTTTGGTTACAAAATCAGTTACATTCGAGGCCATACGTTCTCCTTAAAACTGTTTTTTCATATATGAGTACTGAGAAGTTAACCCTTCCGTTTATCGTGACAAGCAATGATCAGGGTATACTTGATCTGTTTTGGTCACAGGAACATCCACAATTGAAGATGTTCCATCCTTTGGATTCACGATTAAACCTCTCACTTTCACATAGGACGGCACTAGTGGATGATTGCGAATGATTTCAACACTTTTTTCAATAGCGCCACTGCTATTTCCATCTAGCCATTCATCGACGGTACCGCCAAAAAATTCAGGCTTGCAATGTTGAAAAAGATAATCCAATGTTTGTATTTTATCTTTCATTATTTCAAGTTGAGTTCGTACATAGCCTGTGGAAGATTTCTTATCTTTTGTTCCTACAACAAAAATCTCTTCAACATCTTCCTGATAAATGGCAATGATAACAGACCTCATGATTTCTCCATAAGGATGTGAGATAGCGGCACCATAGCTTTGTAGAGTCAGCATATTTCCTGCTGAAGTGTTCGTCGCTTCTAGTAAAATAGGCTCTAAGCCGTTTTCAATGTCTGTCAAACATAATACTTTTTTATTTACATTCATACAGCACACCTCTTCTATATGTTTATCATTTTATATTGAGCACCAAATCCATCTGATCATTGTTTATATAAAAGTTACCAGTTTTCCCAATGCCCTTCTGGATCAACACTAGCCAGTCGAACCCATCCATTTTGAACTTTTTGCAGAAATACTGAGTCTTTATTTAATAATCGTTCTACATGTTCTCTAGGTGCTTGAATGACAATCAGCAAACGAAGAGGAGAATGATAAGCCTCATGATCTGATTGCATAACGGATTGCCAAGGCAGTCCGGCTAATAAGTCACTTGCATTCCCCTGCATAACGCCAAGACCTGCAGTAACGGTTTGAGTGGCTTTATTTCCGCTTCCATAATAATGAGGTGCTACCGTTGATGCGTAATATTGTAAATTAATCCATTGGGCCACAGTTCCAGGCCCTGCAATAATATTTGCTAGGAGTTCACCGCTTTCATCCTGCTTCCAATCATAATTATGAAGAAAGGCTCTTCCTTCCAAATCACAATCCTGAGTGAGTTCACGTTGGCCGATAATAAAAGAGGCATTACGAGCCAGTCCCCATTCGGGACGGATCTCACTCCAATCCTCCGCAAATCGGTTTGCCTCTGCCTTCGGGTTTTTAAGTCTTTCTTGGACATTCGGTAATTGGGCTAGACGTTCTGCATTTACACGATGTCTCACCGTCGGCATAATAGCTTCGATACGTTCAAATGCTTCTTGAGCAGCTTCAGAAAGCTCTGGCACATAAAGCCAATGTAATTCATCCACCGTTGTATGATGTTCAGCGGCGGCAAAAACCGTATCTTCAGGAATGATCATTCCTTCAGTTGCAAGAGCTTCTCTTACCTCAGGAAGATTACATAAAGCAGCTAAAACTCGCGCATTGAATCCACCGGCCGCTCCACCGCAGGCACCGCAGTCAAGAGCCGCGGCATAAGGATTATTCGCACTTTGACTGCCATGTCCGCATATCACGACCAATGGTGCGATATTCTCCGTTAACCCCATCATTTTTAAAGCTTGGCGAGCATAGGTCACTTTTTCTTCTTCAGAAAAACCAACAGGTATATCTGCCACTGTGTCATACTCATGATGTAGCGAGAGTGTTGTATCGGGTTTGCGCAACCAAGTCTCACGAAGATGACGAATGAAACGATCTGATCTGCTTGGCACAAAGCTGCGCGCTACCATTTGCAGACTAAGCCAAGGCCCGCTTAGCTCAGGCAGAAGTAAGCTCGTCAGTACATTCTGTTTCATCTTTTTAAATGTCTCGCTTACGGAATGAACTGCCTGCTTGCGTTGATTGTATTTTTCGAGTATATCTTCATCTGCGAACTCTTTTATTTGATGTTGCGGTTTTAGGATGACCGGCAAGGAGGCATGACTGTGTTTGCTGCCAAGTTCACAAGTTGCAATCGGCATCCCGAAGAAACCAGCCATACCAATCGTTTCAAACGGACCTTCTTTTTCAAGGTGGCGGCGAAAAGGTTCTGATCGGACATCGATGCAGAATGCCAATTGAGCCAATGCAGATTTTTCATCCTTGGTTTTACGTTGTTTCGAGATGATCTTCTGGCTTAATCGATCTGTGTGTGTGTGTTCCCAAGCTTCTAGCCAAAGTTTCTTGCGAAGTTTCTCATCAAAACGATAGGCAAATGATACATATTCGTTTTGTACTGCGTCCGACATCTGAGACCATTCCTCTAATGTAAGGCCTCCCCAATGAATCCAAGCTGCTAAAAGGGGAGCAATCGACATTTGTTTCTGCTCAGATCGTTGATGAGCCAAAGGCAAATATGGCTGTATAAGGGCCCACTCCATGGATATTCGAACCGCTAAATATTCTGTTAGGAGTGCATGTTCATGGCTCGATTGTTGGGAGCGCCAAAGCATCATTCCTGCCCATCCAGGCAAGGAAAGCAAATGGCCTTCAAGATAAGTCTGGATGTCTGCTTCCGGAACTTCTAGTGCAAATAACGCTTCCTGTAAAGCCAAATGTGCCTCTTGCGGCAAACCTTTCAACCTCTCACGCTGCTTTTTACTAAGTGCTGGATCATATTGAATGAGATGCTGCCAAGCGCGATAGAAACCTTCCTCACGATTAGGCATTTTCCAACCTGCTTGAGAATCATCGAGATATAATTTACACCACTTAATGACATGATGATCTAGTATATTGACTAACCTTTCACCTTCTTGATTCTCTATATTTGAACTGATTGGCTGCATAAAAACATTCTCGATACGATTCAGTTCACTACATGTATGTTCCAATTCCTTCAGCTTGTGTGATGATAAAAGATCGGATGGCAGCGGGTCTAATGTTAATCCAGCTCGACAAAATCGTTCTGCCACGTCCCGCGGGATGTTAAAGGATTGTGAATCAAGCCAACGCTGCAGCCCCATTTCCACAAAATCTTCATCAATCTCACCTTTATTCTTTGCTGAACGGATCATAGATGCACTTGGGTATATATCAACATCGCGAGTATTTTTCAACCACCTTGCAATCTGATCAAAAGATTGGTTTTCTAGACCCATCCAAGGATTACGTGCAGCAAAGGTAGAAATAGGCCAAAGCGGCGCAATCACTCGGCTGGCGGATTCAATGAAAACGCGAATATCTTTTTCTTGAACATCAAGATCGATTTCTTTTACATTTTCTTTCGTTAATACGGCTGTAATGCCCATCATTGATGACCTCCTTATGATAAATATTGTTTAAGGTAGTCTGGATGACTCTCTACTGTCTTTGGTTTTGCTTCACCTAATCGTACTAACCAAAGGTAGACAACTGCGGAGAAAACTGAAGAACGATGACGGGCAATCCACGTACCCATAACACTGCCGAATAGTAAGAGAGATACGACAATGATGACAGCTGACATTGGAGGCTGAACACTTTGAAAAGCAATTGTATGCAACCACTCATAGAAGAGATGATGAATGATAAAATATACGAGAGCTGCTCCTCCTAAACATGTTAAACCTACAATTCGGCCAAGTCTCCCCTCTCCAAAAGCTACGAGCTGAGTCCAAGAAACGGACAATGACCACCCCAAGATTAGCGCACTAATGAATCGATACCCCTCACCAGGAGCCGTGAGCCAAAAAGAAACACCTATAACTAAGGATAAAATCCAGCCAGCTATGATCCATAGATAGGATGTTCCTTCATGAGCACGACTTGATATTTTATGAGACCGTACTGCTGAACCAGCTTGTAAAAACAACGTAGCTTTGAATAAACCATGTAAAATAAGATGAATAATGGCTGCGATATAGGCGCCTAATGCACACTGAATGAGCATAAACCCCATTTGACCAATCGTGGAGCCTACTAACTGGCGTTTATAGTCAACCTGGACCAAACTAATGCCAGTTCCAATCAATACAGAGATGCCCGCAATCAAAAGTAAAATAATCGAAGCTATACCTCCATTAAATAGAGGTGAAAATCGGGCTAGTATAATCCCGCCTGCATTGACTAAACCAGCGTGCATAATCGCAGAAACAGGAGTTGGAGCAACAATAGACTCAATTAACCATCTTTGGAATGGCCATTGAGCCGCAGGAATGATCACTGCTAATACAATCAATAATTGAATCCCTGTTCTCTCCCATACCTCCAGCTGAGCTAAGCTATCATGTGTTAAAGCCAATGATAACTGCCATTGGCCTGTAACTTGAAAAAGCCAGATCATCGCGACAAACAACGAAAACCAACTTAACAAAAATAATCGGCCAGAAACCTTGGCCGCTTCACCAGCCACTTGCCAAGCACTGTTTAACCGTATAAGCAAGGTTAAACCGACAAGAGTTGCTCCCCAACATATAACCATCAAGCGAAGATCACCACTTAACCATGCAATCGAAGCAGCACCTGTCGTGAAAGTGAAAAGCGGAAAATATTTTCGATAAGATCGATCCCCCATTAAGTAACGTACAGAAAAACGCTGAATGATTAGACCAATTGCCAAAACAAAGAATGCCATTAACCAAGCTAAGGAATCTAAGTGCCAAGGGCCAAGAGTTCCACCCACACTGCGATTGGCAAGAATCACTAAGGAAACCAACGGCGGCAAAGCCAAGATACCAATATGAATGCGAACATAACTCAAAGGTACGCGTGGATGTAAAAAAACTAGTCCACTTATCCCAGAAGCAATAAGCATAATAAAAAATAATGTTAATAATGATGACGAAACGAACATTTCTAACTTCTCCCTTTTTAAATGTCGATATTGTTCAAAAGACCTTTATATCAGATCATATTTTTCTATCATGTATTACAACTTTTATTATTCTCTATTTTTTCCCAATAAAAAAACCGACAACTTCAAGATTCAATGATGATGTTAGTCATTGAATCTTGAAAATTGTCGGCTTCACTTCAACTAACTTCAGCCGAAGTTTTTTGAAGAGCTACCTTATTATTGGTCATTTTCTATATGCTATGTTTTCATTTCCTCTAAAGGAATTATCGTTACGATTTTAATGTAGTTCGTTGATTATAGATTAAATCGATTAATGTTATTCTTCCCTTTTTATATTAGAATACTTTTTCATCCCGTCAAGATTAAAAGTTAATATTAAAAGAATGCTAAAGACCTAATGATCCAAAAGGGCAAAAATAAACATCTATACCGATTAATTTAGTTATGTATAAGATATGATAAAATTGAAACATTGTCAACACAAACTCATACTCTTATTAATTGATGATTGGAACAGGAAAGAAGGTTTACATCCTCTTTCCCTTTGGAATGATATCCTGAGTTTTTAACTAAAGCTTGTCTTAATTTTTTAGAAACCCAAGAAAAAATATATACATAACCGACCGGTCAAATAATGTATACAGTTCCTGCTTATAGCCTTTTTGATACACAATTATTTCGATAACAGCTAGTCCAACCGATAGATAGAATTCTCGTGTATAAGCATTCACTTCGCTATAATAAAAACACGCCTAGCCATTCTTTGGCGTTAAAACGCATAATTAGTTACTCCACCGTCAATAAAAAGATTTTGACCAGTAATATAACTTGCATGATCAGAACAAAACATGACAACAGGAGCAATAACTTCTTCTAATTGACCAAGGCGTTTCATCGGTGTCCTGCTTTCTAATAGACTTCGGAATTCCTCGTTTTCTAACGCTTTTGCATTTAATGATGTTTTAAAAAACCAAGGGCTTATCGCATTAACCGTAATTCCTTGTGTTGCCCACTCATTTGCCATTTGGCGAGTTAATTGAACGACACCTGCTTTGCTTGGTCCGTATGGTGTTCCCGATGATAACGTCAATGTAGATGCCACTGAGGCTACATTTATGACTCTTCCTGAATTTTGTTTCATCATATATCTTCCAACGGCTTTGGACATCAAGAAAACTGACTTAAAGTTAACGTCCATGACTTTATCCCAGTTTTCTTCTGATAAATCAAATGTTGTTTCACGGACACTAATCCCCGCATTATTAACTAAAATATCAAGATGTCCAAAATGCTCATACGCCGTGCTCACGGTATCATTCACAGCCTCTGCATCAGTAACATCACAAACCAATGCTAGTGTTTTACGACCTGTGTTTTTAGATATTTCATTTGCCGCATTATTCACTTCTTCTTCTGTTCGAGCAACTAGGACAACATCTGCTCCAGCGTTAGCCAAACCTTCAGCAAGTGTTCTTCCAATACCTCTCCCAGCTCCTGTAATGATGGCTGCTTTGCCACTTAAGTCAAACATTTCGTTCATCTTATTCTCCTCTCCCTTATTTTTTTCTTTTTATGCGCCTTCACTCATTCTTACCCATTAACTCAGAAGTTAAAGAATCTCGACTGATTATCTGTCCCAACTGCATAGGCTCTTTCTTTTAAAATCGCCTGATTTTCATCATATCTTGTTCGAAGCGGATCGGAAGGATATTAAATAAAGCCGATGTCTATCGTTTATTCGAATCCTTCTGTTTCAAATTCTTTAATTTTAGCATTCGGGCTTAATACTTTCTCAGGCTGGAACTCTGCTATACGCTCCCCGTTTTTCACTTTTTCTACCCAGTCATGGTTCGCTAGGGCACCTTTACCTAAAGTAATTACATCCGCCTCCCCTTTTTCAATAATTTCTCTAGCCTTGGCAGGATCCTCAAGATGACCATTGGCAATTACGGGCAAGTTACTATATGTTTTTGCTAAACGAGCCATTGAGGACCCACCATCACCAAAAGCTGAGTCGGTTGCAGTCGTCCCTTCCCCTTCCGGAAATGCTGGTTGCCATGCTTCATATTCCGTGACATGGATAAAATCGAGACCAGCTTGGCCTAACTGACCAAAGATTATTTCAGCATCCTTATCTTTACCCTGCCATTTGTGTGTGTAGCATTCACTTTCCCTTGTGAAATTCGGATCCCAACGGTGAAATCCTGTCCAACAGCTTCCCGAACAGCTTTTGAGACTTCCACCAGTAAACGCACACGATTTTCAGCAGAACCGCCATATTCATCTGTACGATGATTGGTGTAATCTGTTAGGAATTGATCTAATAAATAACCATTCGCTCCATGAATTTCAACCCCATCAAAACCAGCTGTTTTGGCTTTTTTAGCCGCATTGACAAATCCCTTGATCACTTCTGTTATGTCTTCTTTTGTCACTTCTCTTGGTATCGAGAATGGCCCTTTACCTCCATAAAACTCCATCTGTTCTCCTTTTGGCTGAACAGAAGAAGGCGCAATCGTTTCATTCACAAAACGATTTCCTTGTGACAGTGCCCCTGCGTGCATGAGCTGCGCAAATATTCTAGCTCCAGCTCGGTGAACAGAATCCACCACTTTCTTCCATGCTTTTACTTGTTCTTCGTAGACAATACCAGGCTGATTCAAATATCCTTGACTATACTGATCATCCGGATAAATTCCTTCTGTAATAATCAGCCCAAACCCGCCACGGGCAAATGATGTATAATACGAAACCATTTGTTCGGTTGCATACCCATCCGGCGTGGCGCTCGTACGTGTCATTGGGGCTACGCCTACCCGATTGTCTATTGATGTACTACCTAAAGTCACTTTTTCAAACAACAAGTCTTTATTACTCATAAGTCAAACTCCTTCTTCGTTAAATCATTTAGTATCGGTCATTAACGCAAGTTAGCCTCCCATTACTATTCGTTGTTTTTGTTTATTTGATTCATCTTTTAAGAATGTTCTAGCGTTTCTTCTGTATTCGTATCGATAAAATGTCTAAAATAGCAGCGGTTTTTGTTTTTTTATTGTTTGTATCTTGCTTAAACTTGGTAGGTAGGTCGACCTTAATTACTTTAGGGGAATGTAGACTCCGACAAAGTTACAGAGAGGGAGGAGAAATGCCAACGGAACCATTTACTGTACATTCATAGCTTCTTCGTTTTCCGTATTGTTATATAATTTTCTTCAAAGGAACCATCTTTTTAGCAATGGAAAAGTAGCTATACAATTAAGTAAAAGCTCAAAACAGTTCATTCTAGCAGAAAAAACCCCTTTGGGCTTATAACCAAAGGGGTTAAACATTTATTACTCCACAGTAACACTCTTCGCAAGGTTACGAGGCTTATCAACATCACAGCCGCGATGCAGTGCAGCATAGTAAGCGATCAGCTGCAGTGGAACAACAGAAACCAACGGAGCAAGCGCTGGATTTACTTCCGGAAGTACGAATCTGTCATCCGCATCGTCTAGGCCTTTCAGTGAGATGATGCATGTGTTTGCTCCGCGAGCGGCAACTTCTTTGACGTTTCCGCGGATACTTAGGTTTACGTGCTCTTGTGTTGCCAGTGCGATTACTGGTGTACCTTGCTCGATCAAGGCAATCGTCCCGTGCTTCAGCTCTCCGCCGGCAAAGCCTTCTGCCTGGATGTAAGAAATCTCTTTCAGCTTCAGTGAGCCTTCAACACATACGAAGTAGTCAAGGCCGCGTCCAATGAAGAAAGCGTTTCTGGATACAGTCAGGTATTCACGGGCGATCATTTCCATTTCGTCTTTCTGGTCGCAAAGGGCTTCCATTGCATTCGCCGCGATACCGAGTTCTTGAACGAGGTCAAATCCGATATCAATGCCGTTTTTCTCAGCAGCTACAGATGCCAGAACCGCAAGAACTGCGATTTGTGCAGTGTATGCTTTCGTTGACGCAACAGCGATTTCAGGGCCCGCATGAAGCAGCAATGTGTAATCAGCTTCACGAGAAAGCGTTGATCCCGGTACGTTTGTGATTGTCAGCGCTTTGTGCCCGAGCGCTTTGACTTGGACAAGAACCGCGCGGCTGTCTGCTGTTTCTCCGCTTTGAGAAAGGAAAATAAAGAGCGGTTTCTTAGACAGAAGCGGCATGTTGTAAGAGAATTCACTCGCTACATGCACTTCAACCGGCACGTTTGCCCACATTTCAATATATTGTTTACCGACAAGTCCTGCATGGTAGCTTGTTCCGCAGCCAATGATATAGATGCGGTCCGCTTCCGCTACCGCGGCAGCGATATCGCCAGGCACTGACAGTTTGCCGTTTTCATCTTGGTACGTTTGGATGATTTTGCGCATGACAACAGGCTGCTCATCCGTTTCTTTCAACATGTAGTGAGGGTACGTGCCTTTTTCGATATCACTGGCATCCAGCTCAGCGATATAAGAAGCACGTGTAATGACGTCACCATCAAGATTCTTGATGACAACTTGATCATCAGTGACGATGACCATTTCTTTATCCATCAGCTCTACGTATTCATTGGTTACTTGAAGCATCGCCATCGCATCAGATGCTACAACGTTGAATGTATCTCCAAGACCGACTAATAGAGGGCTTTTGTTTTTCGCTACAAAAATCGTTTCTCTGTTTTCGTTGTCGAATAAAGCAATTGCATAAGAGCCTTTTAACAGTGTAAGTGTTTTGCGGAACGCTTCTTCTGTTTCAAGTCCTCCGTTTACAAATTGCTCGATTACTTGAACAACTACCTCTGTATCGGTGTCACTTTTGAGCTCAACATCTTGCAAATACTCTTGTTTCAGCTGAACATAGTTCTCGATCACGCCGTTATGAACAAGTGTAAAGCGGCCCAGTGCGCTTTGATGCGGGTGAGCGTTCAGATAGCTTGGTTCGCCGTGCGTTGCCCAGCGAGTATGGCCAATTCCAGCTTTCGCTTCTGCATTGGCATCCACAACTTCACGAAGATCAGCAATGCGTCCTTTTTCTTTGAACACATGGACTCCCTGTTCGTTGGCAACAGCGATACCCGCAGAGTCATATCCGCGGTACTCAAGCTTTTCTAACCCTTTCAACAAAATTTCCTTCGCATCAAGCTGACCGATATAACCTACGATTCCACACATATTTTTCTTCCTCCTAAGATTGTAAAAGGAGACGAAGAAAGTCAAATTTCAAGGGGACTTTCAATCGTCCCCTCCTACATGTTTTTGGAAGATCATGTAATTTCTCTTTGTTCAAGGAGTCACCCCCTTGGTTTGAAGAAATCCTTACGGCTGTGATCTGCATAGTCAGCCGGGAGGCATCCGCCGAAAATTCGATAACCTCCATCCTCGTCAACTAAGCCTTTTTTCGGGCGCTTAGTCCGGGCGCTATCATTATAAGTGAAGCAATTATCCCGTCTTTTCTTCCTCAGAGAAAATAAAAACAAGACAAGCTTGATTTTACAGCATGTGCCATGAACGGTCAATTGTTTTTTAAACAACTTTCCCACATGTCTCACAATTATCATATGTAAACCTCGCTTGTCTTGTTCGCTCTCTGATGATAGACTTCGTTACTCCAATCCCATTTCTGACCGCACAACTTCAGCAATGCGATTCACATACTCATCGCACAGCTCCTTCGTCTTCGCTTCAGCCATAACGCGCACGAGCGGTTCAGTGCCTGAAGGGCGCACCAAAATCCGGCCGTCTCCATTCATTTCTTTTTCAACTTCAGAAATAACAGCTTTTACTTTATCGTTTTCTTCGACTTTATATTTATCAGTTACTCTTACATTGACTAACAGCTGCGGGAACTTCTGCATTTCAGCCGCAAGCTCTGACAGCGGCTTGCCTGTCGCCTTCAATGTGTTCATCAGCATAATAGCTGACAATAATCCGTCCCCTGTCGTGTTGTAATCAAGGAAAATCAGATGTCCTGACTGCTCTCCGCCGACATTATAGCCGTCATTTTTCATCGCTTCCACTACATAGCGGTCACCGACAGCTGTCTGTACGCTTTTGATGCCTTCTTGTTCAAGCGCCTTATAAAAACCAAGGTTGCTCATCACAGTTGAAACGACTGTATCATCCTTTAAACGGCCCTCTGATTTCAAGTATTTTGAGCATATGTACATGATTTGGTCGCCGTCAACGATATTTCCTTTTTCATCGACAGCGATCAGGCGGTCACCATCACCGTCAAATGCAAGACCAAGATCGGCGTTTTTCTCTTTGACAAACGCGCTGAGCGCTTCTGGATGTGTCGATCCGACGCCGTCATTAATATTTAATCCGTTCGGAGATGTTCCCATAGTTGAAACATCTGCATCTAAATCCGCAAACAGGTGTGTCGCCAAGGACGATGTTGCGCCATGGGCACAGTCAAGCGCCACATGAATGCCTGTGAAATCTTCATCAGCTGTCTGTTTTAAGAATTGCAGATATTTTTGGCCGCCTTCAAAATAGTCATTTACAAGCCCTAGATCAGCTCCAACCGGTCTTGGCAGCTTATCCTCCGGTTCGTCCATCAGGCCTTCAATTTCAGCCTCCTGTTCATCAGAAAGCTTAAATCCGTCTCCCCCAAAGAACTTGATGCCATTATCCTGTACTGGGTTATGAGAAGCAGAAATCATGACGCCTGCCTCTGCATCCATCGCTTTTGTTAAATAGGATACACCAGGTGTAGAAATGACACCCAGACGCATGACTTCTGCGCCAATAGATAAAAGTCCGGCGACAAGGGCCCCCTCCAGCATATGGCCGGAGATCCGTGTATCGCGGCCTATCAGTACTTTTGGACGTTGTTTATCTTTTGTCAGCACATACCCGCCGAAACGCCCGACTTTAAAGGCCAGCTCAGGTGTAAGCTCACTATTGGCGACACCTCTTACACCATCTGTTCCAAAATACTTGCCCATTTTATAATCGCTCCTTTTTTATTCTGATGAGGATTGTGAATCCGCAGCGGATTCGTCCTCATCCTGATCTTGGTTTTGGTCTTTATTTACGTCTTGTTTTTGATCATTGCTGTTTTTATTACTGTTCGTTGTATCTTCTTGCTGATTTTGATCATTCGTTTGTTTATCTGTGCCATCCTGGTTCCCTGATGTATTGCTGTTGTCATGAGTTGATGTATTGCTTTTTTTAGACGTCAGCTTGATTTTGGCGCTTTTTTGCCCCAAGGACCAGGTTACATTCTGAGGCCCGTTTACTTCAAGCTTCACGCTATGCTCCCCGTCATCTAAATCTGATACATTCACATACAATTCTATATCTGATTTTTTCAGCTTTTTTATATTGCCGGGAGAACCTTTAGCCGTCACGTCTATGGCTTGCGATTCAGGCTCAAGAAATTCAATGGTTTGCGAGCTGTTCAGCCCTACAGTCTTTATAGGGACATTTTCAAAATTCTGGTCCGCTTCACTATCAACCTCTATATGCAACGTCACCTTTGACGGCGAGATTTTTTTGACGCCGTCGGGAAGCGGAATATCTGCCTCGATATCTGAATCCTTGTTGATTTTGCTTAAATCTAAGCTGACGCCGTCAATAAATTCAAGAGAATCCAACACATCCTGCGAGCCGTAAACCGTTACCTCACTGGGGCTGGATTCAATATTCGCTATGCTGACACCGTCAGGAAGGCTTCCTGTCCGTTCAATTTTAAAGGGCACTTTTTTACTTGGGCTTGTCACCGGAACGGTAATCTTGATGACCGAGGGCTCCACGTCCACAGGAAGCGCGTTTCCATCTTTATCATAGACAGTCACTTTCGCTTCCTTTTCGATCGTTTCATCTGCTTTTTCCAGATTCACCGAAGCTTTCACAAGAGAAATATGATCAATCACATCTTTAGATCCGGTGATCTGCACATTTTTCGGGCTGACAATCGGCTGCTCCGGAGAATAGCCTTTTTTCATCTTGCTTTTATTATAATACTCCACTTCTACAGGAAAGCTTTTGGTCGTTCGTTCTTGAATTGTAACTGTCGTAACCGATGGATTAATCGAGATTGTGAGTCCATCCGACACGTTTTTGGCCTTAAGCTCGACCTTATGTGTGCCGGTTTTCAAGTCCTCCATGTCGGCATATATTTCAAAGTTCTTTGTCTGTCTGGCCTTTTTCACGGCGCTTGTCGAACCTTTTATTGTGACATTCACTGTTTGCGGAACACCTGTCACGACGTAGTTTTCATCATCGTAATACGCTTTAACCGGAATGTCGGTCAGTGTTGCCTCATCAATCGTTGATGTCGGAAAAAAAGATTCACCTGGTTTTTTCGGAGTCGGTGCTTGATTGCTGTTAACCGCCACATAAAGCAAGAGCGCGAAAAGCAGAGCAATGATTTTTACAGCCCAGCGGTTGTTTAAGAATTTATCCATTTTTCTTGCCCCTCCAATACCAGCGGTTAGAAGAAGTGTCTCTGGTGTTTTTCTTAAACTCGGCTTCAAGCATTTCTTTCAGCGCTTCTTCAGTCAGTTCTCTGTGAAGGTCGCCGTTCTTTGCCACACTGACGCCGCCGGTCTCTTCCGACACAATAATCGTCAAACTGTCTGTCACTTCACTGATGCCGACAGCCGCTCTATGCCGCGTGCCCAGTTCTTTTGAAATAAACGGGCTTTCAGAAAGCGGCAGATAACAGGCGGCAGCGGCAATTTCATTATTCTTCATAATCACCGCACCGTCATGCAGCGGAGTGTTCGGAATAAAAATATTGATCAGCAGCTCGGAGCTGACTTTGGCATTCAATGGGATGCCAGTCTCTATATAATCGCCCATTCCAGTGTCCCGCTCAATGGTCAGCAGGGCTCCTATACGGCGTTTCGCCATATAATTGATCGCCTTTGTGATGGCCTCAATCGTTTTCTGTTGCGCTTCCTCCACAGGCGTGCCGCTCCTTGAGAAAAAGCGGCCGCGGCCAAGCTGCTCAAGCGCTCTTCTCAGCTCAGGCTGAAAAATAATAATGATTGCTAAAAATCCCCATGTTATCGCTTGGTCCATCAGCCATTGAAGCGTACCGAGGCCCAAATATTGGCTTGCCATACGAACAAGCACGATCACGACAATTCCTTTTAACAGCTGAACCGCTTTCGTGCCGCGTATGACCATAATAAGCTTATATATCACATACCAAACAAGGAGAATATCAACGGCATTGCCGAGGTACTGCAAAAAAGGGATATCCTCAAAAGCCATTTCCTCGTCCTCCAAGATTTCAGTCATTTCGTATTTTGTGTTTAACGTGTTACGCATATGTACTTAACATAGCGAGCCCATTATACCACATTTCGATTTGGCAAGTGAAATGCGCCAGCTCTTTCAGCCCGTAAAAAAAGAGCAAAGCGGCGACACGCTTTACTCTTTGTCATTCGGTTTTAATGCATTGAGTACACTTTTCCCCGTGGACTTCAATTTGTACCATGTCCAGTCGAATAATTGATTGATTTCATCAATCTGACCGGTGACTTGTCCAGCAGAGGCCATATACTTTTCGCCATTTACAACGGTTACATCCCCGTCTATTTTGCCTTTAATAATGAGCTTGCCGTTTTTGACAGTCACATCACCTTTGACCGTCTCACCTTCAGGTACGATTACAGTATGATTCTGCACCACAAGATTCGGCTGCTTGGACACGCTGAAGTTATGGTCATTATGCCAGCTGTTTAAAAACCCCCCGCCCATCAAAATGATGAATACCGCAGCAGCTGCGATAACAGGATGGGTTCTGAACCATCTTTTCACAGAAGCTCTTTTCTTCTCCTTAGGCAATTTCGCCATGACATTAGCGGTAAAATCCGCAGGGGCTTCGACATGCGATGTGCTCCGCACGAGCGCTATAGATTTTTCCATCTCATAAAAATGCTTTCTGCATTTCTCGCATGTCTCAAGATGTTCATTTAATACGCGTTCATCTTTCGGAAGGATATCTCCATCAAGATGCATATGCATAAGCTGCACAATTTGTTCAGGACAGCTCATTTCATCACCCCACTTAAAGATCCCTTAATTGTTTTCGAAGAGCCTCTCTCCCTCTGTGAATCCGCGTTTTCACAGTCCCCACAGGAATGTTCAGAATCTCGCCGATTTCAATTAATGAGAGTTCGTCAATATACTTTAATACGATTACTGTTCTGTATTTGTCAGGAAGCTTTAAAATTTTCTGTTGAATCGTGTTTGATAGCTCCAGCGACACTATTGCATCTTCTGGCAAAACTCCGTCTGCGGCGATTTGTGAATACATGGTCAAGCCTTCCGTACCAGCCACCTCTGCATCGAGGTAATAATCCGGCTTCTTTTTGCGAATGCGGTCAATCGTCAAATTGGTCGCAATTCGATAAAGCCAAGTTGAAAATTTCCGGTTCGTATCAAAACTGTCGATATTAACGTACGCCCTGATGAAAGCCTCCTGTGCAATATCCTCCGCCTCATGCACATTGCCGAGCATACGGTAGCAAAGCTGATAAATTTTATCCTTGTAAATATCAACGATGTCCGCAAATGCATTTTGGTCGCCTTTTTTGACTTGCTTAATTCTCTTTTTAATCATCATTTCCATATTTATCTAACCTCTGCCTTCACCGGTCTGTATGTATACGAGCTTCGTTTGAAAAGGTTTCAATTTTTTATAAAATAAGTTTAACAAATTTTTGGCAGGGTGTAGATGGTAATTCGCCAATAAACTACCTTAACATATGATTAAAATTATTATACAGACTGAACAGTTAGAAGTTGGAATAATCATCACAAAAGAAAAAAGACACCTTTTGGTCAAAGGTGTCTGTGACTGGGCTAGCTGGATTCGAACCAACGCATGACGGAGTCAAAGTCCGTTGCCTTACCGCTTGGCTATAGCCCAATAATGGTGGAGGGGGGCAGATTCGAACTGCCGAACCCTGAGGGAGCGGATTTACAGTCCGCCGCGTTTAGCCACTTCGCTACCCCTCCACATAAAATTTTGAAAAAACAGTGCCGGCAAGAGGACTTGAACCCCCAACCTACTGATTACAAGTCAGTTGCTCTACCAATTGAGCTACACCGGCAAGATGGTGGAGGATGACGGGCTCGAACCGCCGACCCTCTGCTTGTAAGGCAGATGCTCTCCCAGCTGAGCTAATCCTCCAAATGGTGACCCGTACGGGATTCGAACCCGTGTTACCGCCGTGAAAGGGCGGTGTCTTAACCGCTTGACCAACGGGCCGTTTGTGTTCTCGTCGAGCTGACAAAAGTTATTATATACAGGTTGACCTCCATTTGTAAAGAGAAAAATTGAATTTTTTATTTTCAAACTTTTTAACCCCTTTTTTAAGTGAAAAAGCCTACCAACATTAGTCATTTATTTTATGATAGAAATAAGCGAATCCGAGGGAGGAGTAACCAAAATGATTCTAGTCAGTTCTTGTCTTGGCGGCATTGAATGCAGATACAACGGCTCTCACGCCGCATCAGAGAAAATCAGAAAACTAGTCGATGAAAAGAAAGCAGTCATGGCTTGCCCTGAGCTTCTCGGCGGCTTCTGCACGCCCCGTGAGCCTGCAGAAATCATCGGAGGCACTGGCGAGGATGTACTCAATGGAACCGCGAAAATCATGACGGCTTCAGGAGAAGATGTAACAGAATTATATATGAAAGGCGCCGCTAAAACATTAGCTTACGCAAGAGAAATCAATGCTTCTGCCGTCATATTAAAAGAAAACAGTCCGTCATGCGGAAGCAATTTTATTTATAATGGCACATTCTCTGGCAGAAAAATCGCCGGCAGGGGAGTGACCGCCGCACTATTAATACAAGCAGGCTACCGCGTCATTTCAGAAAATCAGCTAGACGACATATTGTAAGGAGGCCGCTACATGACTCTAGACATATCTTTATCATTCTATAAACCTGAACATTTGCAGGAACTTCAATCATTCACGTTAAACAACGATGACAAACGCTTTACCTCTCTTCCCAAAGAGGTGCTGACTCAGACCTTAGGCGTAAAAGACCGATATCCGGTTGTCATTCTAAAAAACGATCTGCCGGTCGGCTTTTTCATTCTATATACGTCAAAAGAAACGCTTGCTCCCTATACTAACAATCCATTTGCTTTACTGCTCAGTTCCCTGTCAGTAAACGCTGCACATCATGGAAAAGGCTATGCAAAAAAAGCAATGCTTCAGCTACCCTCGTTTGTGAGCGGTTATTTTCCATGGTGTGATGAAATCATTTTGGCCGTCAATTACCTAAACACACGCGCAAAACAACTTTACATGAAAAGCGGATTCCTGGATAAAGGAAGGAGGAGAATCGGGCCGCTAGGAGAACAGCTGATTCTTCATTATTTCTTATAGTCTCAGATGAAATAAAATTTCAAAAATAAAAAACAGAGTTGAAATACAATGACAGAAATGAATATACTGAATATTGAAATACATTATATTGAAACAGGGGGCATCCTCATGTCAGAACCATTAAACCTTCACCGTCTCACAACGGAATCACGCAATAGCCAAACAGCTGACATCCATAAAGCAAACACACTCGGCATCCTCAAAATGATCAACAACGAAGATTTGAAAGTCGCAGCCGCCGTTCAGCAGGTTCTCCCCAAAATCAAAACAGCTGTAGACTGCGCCTGCGACTCGTTTCAAAATGGGGCCCGGCTCATATACACAGGCGCCGGCACAAGCGGCAGACTCGGTGTCATGGATGCTGTTGAATGTCCTCCCACCTTTAGCGTAAGCCCAGATCAGGTCATTGGAATCATGGCTGGAGGCTCCGAAGCATTTTTGCAGGCAGCAGAGGGCATTGAAGACAGTGAAGAAGCAGGAGCCGAAGATTTAAAAAACATACAGCTTACATCAAACGATACCGTCATTGCCATCGCAGCAAGCGGCCGCACACCTTATGCCGCAGGCGCCCTCACATACGCCCGTAAAGTCGGAGCACATACCATCGCCCTTACCAGTAATGAAAATTCCGCCATCAGCAAGGAAGCTGATCACAGCATTGAGGTTGTCGTCGGACCTGAGGCTATAACCGGATCAACACGTATGAAAGCCGCATCTGCTCATAAAATGATTCTAAACATGATATCCACCGCTGTCATGGTCAAAATCGGCAAGGTTTACGAAAACTTGATGGTAGACGTCAACGTCAGCAACAAAAAACTAAAAGAACGCGCCATCAGCATCATCCAAAGCCTTACAAATGCTTCATACGACACAGCCAGACAAACTCTGGAACAAGCCGATCATCACGTCAAAACGGCAATCGTCATGCTCAAAACAAGCACAGATCAGGAGCAAGCTAAAATATTACTAGATGAAGCAAACGGTTTTATAGACAAAGCTATCGAAAATCACCATTCAGGATAAGGAGAGAACGAGCATGGCAACAGGCGGTATAGCGATCATCCAATCAATGAAGCACAAGCTCCCTCCATCGGAGCGTAAACTTGCGGATTACATCCTAACTCATCCCCACAAAGCAATCGAAAGCACTGTCAGCGAAATCAGCGTCTTAGCCAATTCAAGTGACGCTGCCGTCATCAGGCTCTGCAAATCACTCGGACTAAAGGGCTTTCAAGATTTAAAAATGAGAGTGGCAGGCGATCTGGCAAAGCCTGCTACTCAAGGCTACCGGGACATTTCGCCCCACGAACCGCTGTCCTCCATTTCTGAAAAAGCGGCCGGCAATGCCATCCAGGCCATTCAGGATACTTCAGACCTGATGGACTACAAAAAGCTGGAACAAGCGGTGTCTCTGCTTCTCAAAGCTCATACCGTGCATTTTATCGGCCTCGGGGCTTCCGGCATTGTCGCTAAGGACGCCCAGCAAAAGTGGCTTCGGATTCATAAACAAGCAACCGCGTTCACAGACACTCACCTTGTGGCATCATTAATCGCAAATGCAGATAAGGATGATATCGCATTCGCCATTTCGTTTTCAGGAGAGACCCAGGAAATCATTGAATTGCTCACGATGGCTAAGAAAAAAGGCATCAAAACGATCAGCCTCACACAATTCAGTCAGACATCCGTCTCCGCGCTGGCTGATGTCCCATTGCACACAGCATATTCCAACGAAGCCCTGATTCGAAGTGCAGCCACTTCCTCCCGCCTCGCCCAGCTTTTTATGATTGATGTTTTGTTTTTAGGCATGGCGGCTGAGCGGTACGAAGAAACAACCGGCTATATCGATAAAACAAGAGCAGCCATACAATCTTTGAGAAAAAAATAAGGCAGCTAGAAGAGGAGGGGTTTTGATGAGCAAAGAAAAGAACTACCATCATCTCGCAAAGAAAATCCTTGAGCTATGCGGAGGAACGGGCAATATTTCCTCGTATACGCATTGCATGACGCGTCTGCGTATTACGCCTTACGACAAAAGCAAAGCAGATGCCCATGCTTTAAGAGAGCTTGACGGCGTATTGGGTGTCGTTGAAGCTGAAACCTTACAAATCATTCTCGGAACCGGAGTCGTCAATCATGTCTCAGCCGCTTTCTCGAAGCTCGTGTCAGCTGGAGAAGGTGTGGACGTCAAAGATGCAGCAGCCAAAAAGAAAGCCGACATAAACCGAAAAAACGCCACTCCTTTTAAACGTTTCTTACGTAAAATGGCCAGCATCTTCATCCCTCTTATTCCCGCACTCGTCGCTTCCGGTTTAATTACCGGGATTACCAAGGCAATCATTCAAGCCGGCTGGCTCTCTGCAGAATCACAAGTCGCTGTTATCCTGACAGTCATCGGCTCAGGGTTGTTCACTTATCTCGGCATTCTTGTCGGCATTAACGCATCGAAAGAATTTGGCGGGACACCCGCTCTTGGAGCTCTGGCAGGGATCTTGATTATGAATCCGGAGATCGCAAAGATCAGTTTATTCGGAGAACAGCTTCTTCCGGGCAGGGGAGGTCTGATCGGAGTTCTTTTCGCAGCCATATTCATTGCTTACACTGAACAAAGTATCCGCCGTTTTATTCCTCAATCACTTGATATCATTGTCACCCCAACCGTTTCACTGTTAATCACCGGAATCGTAACATATGTCGTATTTATGCCTTTAGGCGGCTTCATTTCTGATGCTATTACAGACGGTCTTCTGTCCATCTTGGATATCGGCGGCATCGCTGCAGGCTTTATTCTGGGCGCTACCTTTCTTCCCCTCGTCGTGACCGGACTGCATCAAGGCTTGACGCCTGTGCACATGGAACTGATCCATTCAATCGGAAATGATCCTCTGCTCCCTATTTTGGCTATGGGAGGCGCGGGACAGGTAGGCGCGGCCTTTGCCATCTTTGTCAAAACGAAAAAAACAACATTGAGAAAAGCGATCGCCGGAGGACTGCCTTCGGGGCTGCTCGGCATTGGTGAACCGCTGATCTTCGGGGTCACGCTGCCACTTGGACGCCCGTTTCTAACAGCCTGCTTAGGAGCCGGAATCGGCGGCGCCTTTCAAGCTTATTTTCAGATAGCTACCATTGCGATTGGTGTCTCCGGACTGCCGCTTTCCTTTCTCGTCCTATCTTCGCAAATCATTCTGTATATCATCGGACTCTTTATTTCCTACACGGCCGGCTTTTTATTAACGTTTGCGTTTGGCTATAAAGATGAAATGGCTTCTCAGTTCGATTAAATAGTTTCTGTTTTAGGGATAGTAAACAGGATAAACGCAAGGAAAGGAGCAAACCTATGAAAACAAAGACACTTTCCTTATTCAGTGCCATATTCATTCTATCTATACTGGCGCCCAACGAAACCATCGCGCAAACAGCAGATAACCAGATTGAGCCGAAAACCATCAATGCAGAAATTGCACAATTCTCGTCGAAGAAACTAAGGAAGGTTGATCGGATGATAGAACGCGATGTTGAAGCAGGATTTCCTGGCGCTGTTCTTGTCATCGTGAAGGACGGCCGCGTCATTAAAAAAGAAGCGTACGGCTACAGTAAAAAGTACGAAGAATCAGAGCTGTTGCGCCGTCCGGTTAAAATGAGAACCCGCACGATGTTTGACTTAGCCTCAAATACGAAAATGTACGCAACTAATTTCGCATTGCAGCGTTTAGTCAGCCAAGGAAAGCTCGACGTCTATGAAATGGTTTCTGCATATTTGCCTGATTTCAAAGATCAGCCAGGAGACCTTATGAAAGGAAAAGACAAGATTCGTGTCATTGATGTTCTCCAGCACCAATCAGGGCTCCCCGCAAGCTTTTACTTTTACACGCCGGAAAAAGCCGGTATGTACTTTTCTCAGGAGCGGGACAAAACAATTAAATATCTGTCGAAAATTCCGCTCGATTATCAAACAGGGACAAAACACGTATACAGTGACATCGGATACATGATCCTCGGCTGTATTGTCGAAAAGCTCACCGAAAAACCGCTTGATGTCTACGCTGAGCAAGAACTTTACAGACCGTTGGGACTCAAACATACCTTATACAATCCGTTGCAAAAAGGCTTCAAACCGAAGCAGTTCGCAGCGACTGAACGTATGGGCAACACGCGGGACGGCGTTATTCATTTCCCTAACATCCGCACAAACACGCTGCAAGGAGAAGTGCACGACGAAAAAGCGTTTTACTCAATGGGAGGCGTGTCCGGCCATGCTGGATTGTTCTCAAATGCTGATGATATGGCTATTCTGCTGCAGGTCATGTTAAACAAAGGATCATACCGAAACGTTTCTTTATTTGATCAGTACACAGCCGACCTGTTTACAGCCCCTTCAGCAACAGATCCAACATACGCTCTTGGCTGGCGGCGAAACGGAAATAAAAGCATGGAATGGATGTTTGGCCCTTACGCCAGCGAACATGCTTATGGACATACCGGATGGACAGGGACAGTTACAATCATTGATCCTACTTACAATTTAGGCATCGCATTGTTAACAAACAAAAAGCATTCACCAGTTGCTGATCCAGAGGAAAATCCAAATGGGTTTGAGGGCGATCAATTTCCAACAGGCAGTTATGGAAGCGTCATTACCGCGATCTATAAAGCGATGGAATGAATGATTCGACGATAGGAGGAAGCTTTCTATGAAAACCGTATTTCCGCTTATCCTTTCAACCGTTCTCTTTCTATCATGTTTTCTCGGCGTCAGCCAGACAATAGCTGCTTCAGCCAGCAGCTCAGCTGACGCCAAGCAGCTTGTCAATCGCATGACGTTAGATGAAAAACTCGGCCAGATGTTGATGCCGGATTTTAGAAATTGGCAAAAAGAAGGCGTTTCTTCTCCTCAAGCCTTTACAGAAATGAATGAAGAAGTCGCTAGTCTTATCAACAAATATCATTTCGGCGGCGTGATCCTTTTTGCAGAAAACGTAAAAACAACAAAGCAAACCGTTCAATTGACAGACGCTTACCAAAGGGCCAGCCCCAACATCCCGCTCATTCTGAGTATTGATCAGGAAGGCGGCATTGTTACGAGATTAGGGGAGGGGACTAATTTCCCGGGGAATATGGCACTGGGTGCTGCCAGAAGCAGAATCAATGCCTACCAGACTGGCACCATCATTGGGAAAGAGCTTTCTGCCTTAGGCATTAATACAAATTTCAGCCCTGTCATGGACATTAATAATAATCCTGATAATCCGGTGATTGGCGTACGGTCATTCAGCTCGAATCGGAACCTGACAGCACGACTCGGTTTATATACGATGAAAGGGCTGCAGCGGCAAGATATCGCCTCTGCCCTCAAACATTTCCCGGGACATGGAGACACGGACGTTGACAGCCATTACGGACTGCCTCTTGTTTCCCATAGTCAAGAACGCCTTCGTGAGATCGAGCTCTATCCCTTTCAAAGAGCTATTGATGCCGGTGCTGATATGGTGATGACAGCTCACGTTCAATTTCCTGCCTTTGATGACACCACGTACAAAAGCAAACTCGATGGATCGGACATTCTGGTTCCGGCGACACTCTCGAAAAAGGTGATGACCGGTCTTCTTCGTCAGGAAATGGGCTTTGACGGCGTCATCGTTACCGATGCCCTCAATATGAAAGCAATCGCAGATCATTTCGGCCAGGAAGAGGCTGTGGTCATGGCTGTAAAAGCGGGCGTCGATATTGCCTTAATGCCCGCCTCAGTTACTTCTCTGAAAGAAGAACAGAAATTCGCACGTGTTATTCAAGCGTTAAAAGAAACAGTGAAAAACGGAGACATTCCTGAACTTCAAATCAACAAATCAGTTGAAAGAATCATTTCCCTGAAAATAAAACGCGGTATGTATCCAGCTCGAAACGATGACAGCATAAAAGAAAAAATAGACAAAGCCCAGAAAATCGTAGGAAGTAAACATCACCTGAAAGCGGAGAAAAAAATAGCTGAAAAAGCAGTGACCGTATTAAAAAATGAACAGCACACCTTGCCGTTCAAGCCTAAAAAAGACAGCCGGATCTTAATTGTCGCGCCTTACGAAGAACAAACGGCTTCGATTGAACAAACCATTCACGATCTCGTCAAGCGAAAGAAAATCAAACCCGTGTCCCTCAGCAAAATGAATTTTGCCAACCAAGTATTTAATGCCGAGCATGAAAAACAAGTAAAAGAGGCTGATTATATCATAACCGGATCTTATGTCGTGAAAAATGACCCTGTCGTCAACGACGGTGTCATCGACGACACCATATCGGATTCAAGCAAATGGTCCACCGTATTTCCGAGAGCTGTCATGAAGACTGCACTGCAGCACAACAAACCATTTGTCTTAATGAGCCTGCGCAACCCATATGATGCAGCCAATTTTGAAGAATCTAAGGCGCTCATAGCTGTCTATGGATTTAAAGGGTACGCGAATGGCCGTTATCTACAACCCAATATTCCCGCCGGAGTTATGGCGATATTCGGCCAGGCAAAACCTAAAGGCACACTTCCAGTCGACATTCCGTCAGTCACGAAACCGGGAGACATCCTGTATCCATATGGCTACGGTTTAAATATCAAAACGGGAAAACCGCTCTAATAAGGAGGGACACATGAGAAAAACAATATTCGCATTTCTCACAGGGTTCATTATGTTTGGAACGATAACGGCTGCCTCAGCATCACCCGATTCCAAGAATCAAACAGTTAAAAAACCTAAAGTCCAGACCGGTATAGATACGCTTTTGCCAGCTTATAAAAAACAGCTCAAAGGAAAAAGAGTCGGATTCATCACCAATCCAACAGGCGTAAATGCATCTTTGAAAAGCAGTGTCGATATTCTTTATGAAAACCCAGATATCAAACTGACAGCGTTATTCGGCCCTGAGCACGGCGTCCGCGGCGACGCTCAGGCAGGAGACGAAATTGGCTCTTACATTGATGAAAAAACCGGGATTCCCGTATATAGCCTTTACGGGAAAACGAAAAAACCGACACCAGAGATGCTGAGAAATGTCGATGTTCTTATGTTTGACATTCAGGATGTCGGGACCCGTTACTACACGTACATTTATACAATGGCCTACGCCATGGAAGCCGCTAAAGAAAATGACATTCCTTTTATGGTGCTGGACCGCCCCAATCCTCAAGGCGGAAAACATATTGAAGGGCCAGTCTTAGAACCTGAATACGCTTCATTTGTCGGACTGTATCCCATTCCGCTAAAGCACGGAATGACCATAGGTGAATTGGCTGTACTGTTCAACAAAGAATTTGACATTGGTGCCGATCTCACAGTAGTGAAAATGAAACATTGGAAACGAAAAATGGATTTTAACGATACCCGACTGCCTTTCGTCCTCCCTTCACCGAACATGCCGACTGTGGAAAGTACATTTGTTTATCCCGCAACCGGTCTGATTGAAGGAACAAATATATCCGAAGGGCGGGGTACCACAAAGCCATTCGAATTCATTGGGGCTCCCTTTATCAAAAGTACCGAGCTTGAAGAAATATTGAACAGTAACAATCTGCCTGGCGTGACATTCAGAGCAGCTTCATTCACACCGACGTTTTCTAAATATCAGGGAACGCTTTGCCATGGTGTGCAGCTCTATGTGACAGACAGAGAAACGTTTGAAGCGACCAGAACAGGTCTATCACTCATTAAAACCCTACATGATCTCTATCCTGAGGATTTTGAGTTCCTTTCAACAGGGTCATTTGATAAACTGGCAGGCAACGGCTGGATCAAAACAGAAATTGAAAATGGCACTTCTATAGAAGACATCATAGATCGCTATGAAAAACCACTCAAACAATTCAGCAAAACAAGAAAAAAATATCTCATCTATTAAGACGTAAGCATCGTATGTTACACGTGTAACATATTCTTACCGAACAAAAGACCCTTACGTTCAAACGAGAGTAAGGGTTTTTTCATGACAAAAACCCACCCGCTTCATATAGGAAAACTTTCATTTATTTGGTACAATTCAATTGAAAATGATTATCAATTGAATGTTTCTGAAAAGGTGGTCTACTCTTGCAAAATACAGTCATTTATCATCCGATACAAATTGAATATCTTAAAAAAACAAGCGATCTCTTCTCAGAACAGCAATTAGCCGATTCATTCGTGCTGATCTTTCATTTAAGAGGAAACGGTCATATTTCGATCGGAACAAGTATCAACCCTCTGCAAAAAAAGACACTTTATGTTTGTCCGCCTAATGAGACCTTCGGCTTTTCACCTTCAGCCGAGGGAGATATAGATACTTGTCTGATCAGGCTTCAAAGCTATATCCAGAATTCCAGACAAGATCTCTTAGCGCCATATACAGATACGGAACTAGCCAAACTGAAGCATGTGAATGTTTCACCTATCGAAAACCTAGCAGCCCGGCTACATGAGCTTGCAGCGCTGTGGAGTGAGTCGTCTCATCTTTCTCAGTTAAAATGTGTGATTGAAGTACAAAGCCTGATTTATGACCTCTTCACTGCCAGTTTATCTGATCAGACGGATACACATTCAGCCATCGAAAAAACAAAGCAATACATCGAAACCCATGCCCATACAAAAATGACTCTTGCCCAGTTGTCGCAAATGGCGGGAATCAGCGCCAAACACTACAGCGAAACCTTTAAAAAACGGACGGGCCAGAGCGTAACAGAATTTATCACAAAAACGCGAATCACCCGAGCAAAACGGCTCATGGCAAGATCAAACTGCAAATTAAAAGAAATCGCTCATCAAACAGGCTATCAAGATGAGTTTTATTTCAGCAGAATCTTTAAAAAGCATACAGGCTGTTCACCTACAAGCTATATGAAAAATCGCCGAAAAAAAATTGCCGCATACGGAAAGGGCACAATGGGCCATCTCATCCCACTGAATCACATACCGATTGCGGCCGCACTCCATCCGAAGTGGACGTCTTACTACTATCAGCATTATTCGGCAGATATACCCGTCCATCTCAGCGCATACCGGTCTAATGAAAAATGGGAAGAAAACCTGCAGATGTTAGCTCAGGCTGAACCCGATGTGGTTTTCAGCATGGATTCCATTTCTCCAGAAGAACAAAATAAGCTCAATCGCATCGCAAAAGTCATATATCTTCCTTCAGAAGAAAGCTGGAGAAATCACTTTCTGCAAACTTCCTTATTCTTAAGGGAAGAGTCCGAAGCAGAAAAGTGGCTTGCGGCTTATGACCAGCAAACGGAGACTGCAAAAAAAATACTTCACCACACCCAAGGCCTGCGTTTTCTGTTTCTGAGGCTGCACAAGCAAAACTTCTATCCGGCACATCATCGAAGCGTCCGTGAAGTCTTTTTTGGAGATTTAGGATTCAACTCCGCATTAACAGCAGACACGCCTTCAGAGCAAGCGATTCCGTTAGAAAATATCGCAAACTGCGAAGCTGACTGCATCATGCTTTTTCTATTTAAAGAGCCTGAAACCATCGCTTACTTCAAGCAATTACAGCAGACAGAAGTGTGGCAAAACCTAAGCGCGGTGCGTAACAAACGAGTTTATCTTCTATCCTTCGACCCTTGGAATGAATACTCGGCTTTCGGGCACGAACGGATCGTAAAGCAAGCCATTTCTTTACTATCCGGTGAAAGTCCATGATAAATATGAATTTTATCCATGGTGTTATATCCGTTCATTCTCTATAATTCCAATTGATAATAGTTATCAATTGAACAGGAGGCTCTATAGATGAAAAAGATTTCTCTTACCTTATTAATCTTGCTTCTCGCGCTAACGGCGGCAGCTTGCGGCAGCAAAAACGAATCGACTGCCAGCAAGGCAAGCGGTTCAGCATCTGAGAAGAAGACTATTGAATACCTGGATAAAACCTATGAAGTATCTGTACCAACAGACAAAATTGCCATTACGGGAAGCGTCGAATCAATGGAAGACGCGAAACTGCTTGACGTTCATCCGCAAGGCGCGATTTCATTTTCCGGCAAGTTCCCTGATATGTACAAAGATATCACTGATAATGCCCAACCAACCGGAGAAAAAATGGAGCCAAACATTGAAAAAATTCTTGAAATGAAGCCAGATGTCATCCTTGCTTCAACAAAGTTCCCGGAAAAAACACTGCAAAAAATCAGCACAGCCGGCACGACAATCCCGGTCTCTCATATCTCTTCAAACTGGAAAGAAAACATGATGCTGCTTGCCCAGCTGACTGGAAAAGAGAAAAAGGCGAAAACAATCATTGCAGACTATGAACAGGATCTAAAAGAAACAAAAACAAAAATCAGCGATAAAGCAAAAGATTCAAAAGCGCTTGTCATTAGAATCAGACAAGGCAACATTTACATTTATCCTGAACAGGTGTACTTCAACTCCACTCTATATGGTGACTTAGGCCTTAAAGCGCCGGACGAAGTAAAAGCGGCAAAAGCGCAGGAGCTGATTTCGTTAGAAAAATTAAGCGAAATGGACCCGGACCATATCTTCGTCCAATTTTCTGATGATGAAAATGCAGACAAACCTGAAGCGTTAAAAGATTTAGAGAAGAATCCAATCTGGAAAAGCCTTAAAGCAGTCAAAGAAGATCATGTGTACGTCAACTCAGTGGATCCTCTCGCACAAGGCGGCACAGCGTGGAGCAAAGTCCGCTTCCTGAAAGCGGCTGCTGAAAAATTGACACAAAACTAATTCAGAGTAGGTTTTTTGTATGTATTCAAAACAGTGGACACGTATCATATTGATTACTTCTCCATTTGCTATCGCACTATCGCTGTTGCTTTCGATCCTATACGGCGCGAAGCATCTAAACACAGATATTGTTTTTACATCTCTTATTCATTTCGATCCGGGAAATACAGACCATCAAATTATATGGCATTCTCGGATTCCAAGGGCTGCCGGCGCTCTGCTCATAGGGGCAGCCCTTGCTGTTTCTGGAGCGCTTATGCAAGGCATTACACGAAATTATTTAGCTTCGCCTTCTATTATGGGCGTCTCAGATGGTTCTGCGTTTATTATCACGCTTTGTATGGTTCTGCTCCCGCAATCGTCTTCGTTTGAAATGATCATTTACTCTTTTATCGGCTCAGCATTAGGAGCTGTGTTAGTATTCAGCCTTGCCGCCATGATGCCTAACGGGTTTTCCCCCGTACAGCTTGCCATCATCGGCACAGTCACAAGCATGCTGCTCAGCAGTTTATCAGCGGCCATGTCAATTTATTTTCAAATTTCACAGGATCTCAGTTTCTGGTACAGTGCCAGACTTCATCAAATGAGTCCGGATTTCCTGAAGCTAGCCGCTCCGTTTTTCCTAATTGGCATCGTGATAGCCGTTTCTCTCAGCAAAAAGGTGACCGCTGTATCATTAGGCGAAGACATTTCTAAAAGCCTGGGACAAAAGAAAAAAACCATTAAGATCATGGCGATGCTTTCTGTCATCATTTTAACCGGCAGTGCCGTAGCGCTCGCCGGTAAAATTGCGTTTGTCGGATTGGTTGTTCCGCATATCACAAGATTTCTTGTTGGCTCAGATTACAGCAGGCTGATTCCGTGTTCATGCATTTTGGGCGGAGTCTTTTTAACCTTGTGTGATCTCGCAAGCAGATTTATCAATTATCCGTTTGAAACACCGATTGAAGTCGTGACATCCATAATCGGTGTGCCTTTCTTCCTTTATTTGATTAAACGAAAAGGAGGGGAGCAAAATGGCTAAAAAATATGCCTTATTCATTGCTTTGGTTCTCGTTGTCAGCTATTTCAGCTTAACGAGCGGATCATTTTCCGTTCGTCCTGCTGAGCTGCTCTCCACTCTTTTTCAGATTGATCCGAATCCGCAGTATGAAATTTTGCTGTTCGATTTAAGACTGCCGCGAATTGTCATGGCGGCCATTATTGGACTCGGTCTGGGCATTGCGGGCGCCGTCATCCAAGCCATCACACGTAACGGCCTCGCAGACCCTGGAATACTCGGGATCAACGCGGGGGCGGGAGCTGGGATAGTCGCGTTTATGCTCTTGTTCCAAGGCCAAAAAGAAGTGACATCCTTAGCTGCGGCGATGGGAATGCCGATCTTCGGATTGTTAGGCGGACTGATTGCAGCGATCCTGATTTACATATTTGCATGGCATAGAGGCAACCTAGATTCAGGAAGAATTATTCTAGTGGGAATCGCGATCAATTCTGGATTCAGCGCCCTGTCTTTGTTTTTATCATTAAAAATGGACCCGCAAGACTATCAAATGGCCATGGTGTGGAAAAACGGAAGCATCTGGTCTGCCAATTGGACTTACATCACAGCCGTCCTCCCATGGATGCTGCTGTTTATCCCTATTCTTATCGGGAAGTCCCGCTTGCTGGACACCATTCGTTTTGATGAAGACACAGTCAGAAGCCTCGGTATTTCATCAAATAGGGAAAAAACCATCCTGCTCGTCGCCTGTGTAGCAATCATCAGCGCCTGTGTCTCCGTAGCGGGAAGCATGGCGTTTGTCGGCTTAATTGCTCCTCATATTTCAAGGAGACTGGCTGGTGTCGAACATCGTGACATCCTGCCGCTGAGCGGTGTAATCGGCATGCTGCTAGTCATAAGTGCAGACTTTGCCGGAAAGCTGTTTTTTCAGCCAGCGGAAGTGCCCGCAGGAATCATTTTGGCGATCCTCGGTGTTCCTTATTTCTTATATCTGCTTTTCAAGCAAAAAAAGGGGGGGAATGCTTGAACGGATCCCTCTCAGAACACAAAGCCGGCAAAAGGAGGTTCAATTTGTACCTCCCTCCTTCCTACAACCCAAACAGCAGAAGATTTCCTCCTGTTTACGTGCAGGATGGAAATTCTTTATTTCAAGACCAAATCAAAGTATTAGAAAGCGCATTTCAACAGCGAACGCTCCCAGAACTCGTCCTGATTGGTATCGAACCTGAAAACCGGCTGGATGAATACACCCCTTGGCCAGCTGCTTCGCTTAGTGATCGGTTCCCAGACTTCGGAGGCATGGGTTATCACTATCTGTCTGACATCATAAACCGGCTCATTCCATTTATTGAAGCCAACTGGAACGTTAGCAGAGAATCTAGAGGGTTGATCGGCTCCTCATTAGGAGGCCTCATCTCAATGTTCGCTTTATTAAAGCATGCGTCAGTGTTTGAAAAGATAGGCTCTATCTCAGGCTCCTATTGGTATGAGAACACAGTGGAAACCATTCGTTCATCTTCTTTAAAGCCCGGCACTGCACGTGTCTTTATGTCTGTCGGCAGTGAAGAAGGCCGTGAAAAACAATCCATTCAGCGACATATGCTACAGAATACAAAGCAAGTGCATCAAAGTTTAAAAGAAAAAGGCTTCACTGAAGATCAGCTGTGTCTTTCAATAGAAAAAGGGGCAGTGCACCACCACAAGTACTTCTCCGAACAGTTCATCATCGCGCTCGAATGGCTATACGGAAAAACCCGCTCACACAATTGAGCGGGTTTTTCATGCTTTCTGCAATACAGGTTTTAACTCAAAACGATTCAGCATATAGCCAAACAAAGCAGCCAGAATCTGCTGAAACAACATGCCGATCACCACCGGAACGGCAACCTGAGACGGAAAGAACGTAACGGCAAGAACTGCGCCGGCACTAATATTTCTCATGCCTCCCGTAAAAATAAGAGATACAATTTCCTCCTGGCGCCTTTTCATCATTTTTCCGATCAGCCAAGCAACAGCATAGCCTGTTAACGCGATAAAGAAAACCGTCGCCGCTATTCCTACGAATCTCCAATCAACGGCTTTGAAATAAGGGGCAATCGCAGCACTGTTAATCGCAATCACTGCCATCAGGCAAAGTTTTGAAAAAGGAGACAGCATACTGCTCATAGATGCAGTTCTTTCTGGAGATGACATCTGATTAAACAGCATACCCAGAAAAGAAGGAATCACGACCATCACAATCAACCCTTTCATCATTCCCCACACATCCATATGAACCTGAGCGCCTGCTAGCAATGAAAGGCTCAGCGGAACGATCAACGGAGACAGTACCGTATCAACTAAGATAATTGAAAGCGTCAATCCGACATTCCCTTTGTACATCGCTGCCCAAATCAAGCTTGTAATCCCCGTAGGAATCACAACAGCCAATGTTAAGCCGGTGATCGTCAAAGGATCGCCTTTAAAGATAAGATGGCCGCTGCCCCAAGCAAAAAGCGGCATAAAAATATGAAGAACAAATAATGCAAGAATCATAGGAAGGGGATGTGACAATGCGTGCCTCAATGATTGAAAGTTAGCGCTCAAACTGCCTGCAAACGTAATAAAAGCAAAGATCCAAGGCACAGCGCTTTCATACCCATTTAAAAATTGAGCCAGCAGCACGCCCAGCACCACGCTAGTCGGCGTTAAAAGCGGCATCACCCTCCCCAATATACGGTTAAGCTTCTGAAGCATCATACGCAAGTCCCCTATTTACATTTCTTTTCTCTCTATTATATCAATGCTGTTCAGCCGTATGTTATATAAAAAAGCCCAGATCTCATCAATCTGGACTTTCACACTTTATGTCATTTGCTTCATAAGAGCTTTACTAGCTTTATTTAAACCCTTTACTTCAGCTTCAATTCCTTGCTCTTTAAACTTCGCAACAATCTTATCAAGCGCCGCCGCTCCTGAATCATCCCATACGTGGGCCTCAGTTAAGTCAATCACGACTCGCTCAATATCTTCTTGGTAAATAAACGCATTCGTAAGATCAGTCACTGAGGCAAAAAAGATTTGTCCCTTTACTCGATACGTTCTCAGCTTTTGATCCTCTGCATGAGAAACGATTTTCAGCTTTGAGATTTTCGCCACAAAGAACACCGCACTTAAGATAACGCCGACGAATACACCTTTAGATAAGTCATCCGTCACCACAACCGTAATCACAGTCACAATCATGACAATAGAGTCAGTGAGCGGCGCTTTCTTGAGGCCTTTTAAAGAAGACCAATCAAATGTACCGACAGAAACCATAACCATAACGGCCACTAACGCAGCCATTGGAATTTTCATGACGACAGTACTCAAGATGGCAATTAAAAACATCAGAAAAGCACCGGCAACAAATGCTGATAAGCGCCCGCGCCCGCCAGCTTTTGTATTAATGACAGATTGTCCGATCATAGCGCAGCCTGCCATGCCGCCAAAGAATCCAGTCACGATATTCGCAATTCCCTGTCCGCGGCTCTCTTTATTTTTATCACTGTCCGTATCCGTCATTTCATCAATAATCTGTGCTGTCAGCAAAGATTCAAGTAATCCGAC